>NZ_JBEYVC010000003.1:21304-175246 GCF_040643855.1 Streptomyces sp. NPDC047072
AGTAGAAGCGGCGGTGCCCCGGCAGGTCCCCGTCCCGGTGCACCGGCGCCCCGCCCGCCTCCAGCCGGGCCGCGTACGCCTCGATGCCCGTGACCCGCAGCCCCGGGTGCGCCTTCCTCGTGGGCCGGAAGTCCCGTTCGATCCCCAGGTGCAGCCGCACGGCCCCCGCCTCGAACCAGCACCCGCCCCGCCCGGCGAGCGCCGGCGGCTTGGGGATCTCGGTCATGCCGAGGACGTCCACGTAGTACGCCCGCAGCAGGTCCTCGCAGCCCGGTGGGGCCGCCAGCTGCACATGGTCCACGGCGACCAGCATCAGCCCTCCCTGCGGGCCACCGCGAAGATGCGGCGGAAGGGGAAGGGGGTGCCGTGCGGCCCCGCCGGATACGCCTTGCGCAGGGCCGTGCGGTAGGCGTCCAGGAAGTCCTCCCGCGCCCCGGGGTCGTCGGCGAGCGCCGTGAGGACCGGGCGCAGTCCCGTCCCCTTCACCCAGTCCAGCACCGGGTCCTCCCCCTGGAGCAGGTGGACGTACGTCGTCTCCCACACGTCGACCTCGCAGCCCAGATCCGCCAGCGCCGTCAGATAGGTCTCCGGCGCGAGCACCGCGTCGTCGTGGCGCAGGGTGTCCCCCAGGCCGGCCGACTCCGCGAGTTCACGCATGAGCCGGTGGCTCGGGGAGTCGAAGTTCCCGGGCACCTGGAAGGCGAACACACCGCCGGGCCTGAGCCCGGCCACCCACGCCCCGAAGAGCTCCACATGCCCCGGCACCCACTGCAACGTCGCATTGCTGACGATGAGGTCGTACGGCTGTGCGGGCGCCCAGGTGCGGACGTCGGCGTGGACGAAGTCCAGGTGGCCGTAGTCGGCGCGCGCCTTGTCGAGCATCTCGGCGGAGTTGTCGTAGCCGGTGATCCGTGCCGTGGGCCAGCGTTCGGCGAGGAAGACGGTCACGTTGCCGGGGCCGCAGCCGAGGTCGGCGACGACGGGCTCGGGGGACGGGAGTTCGGGGATGCGGGCGATGAGGTCGGCGAAGGGGCGGGCGCGGTGGCCGGCGTGCCGGAGGTACTGGGCCGGGTCCCAGGCGGGAGTGGTCATGTCCCCCACCTTCCCGCCGAATTTATCTTGATGTCAAGAGACTCGACTTCAAGAGACTTCACATCGACACAACCACTACACTGATCGTCATGGAGGACGAGGTCGATCGACTGGTATCGGCGTGGCGCCGCGAGCGCCCGGACCTCGACGTGGAACCGCTTGAGGTCCTCAGTCGGGTGAGCAGACTCGCCCGGCACCTGGACCGGGCCCGCCGGCTGGCCTTCGCCGAGCACAGCCTGGAGCCCTGGGAGTTCGACGTGCTGACCGCGCTCAGGCGCGCGGGAACGCCGTATCAACTCTCCCCGGGGCAGCTGCTGACGCAGACTCTGGTCACCTCGGGCACCATGACCAACCGCATCGACCGGCTGGCCAAGAAGGGCCTGGTGGAGCGGTTGCCGGACCCGAGCGACCGGCGCGGGGTGCTGGTCCGGCTCACCGAGGACGGCAGGGACCGCGCGGACCAGGCACTCGCCGGTCTGCTGGAGCAGGAACGCGCGATCCTCGCCGAGCTCTCCCGGGCCCAGCGCGGTGAACTGGCCGGGCTGCTACGCCAGCTGACCGCCCCGTTCGACAACATCCCCGGCTAGGTCGACGGGACCGACCCCGGCCCGGCGCGCGAGGGCGACCGCGGCCAGGGTGGAGTGGACGCCCAGCTTGCCGAGGACGTTCTGCATATGGGTGCGGACGGTGTGGGGGGACAGGAAAAGCCGCTCGGCGACCGCCTTGCGGCCCAGCCCCGCCACCATGCACCGCAGGACCTCGCGCTCCCTCGGGGTGAGGGACTCCACCAGCCGCTCGCTCTCGGTGCGGTGCTTGCGGGCCGCGGTCAGCTCCCGGAGCACGCCCGTCAGCAGGGCGGGCGGCAGATGCGTCTCGTCCCGCAGGACCCCTCGTATGACGGTGAGCAGCCGGGACAGCGAGCAGTCCTTGGCGACCCAGCCCGAGGCACCCGCCTGGAGGGCGAGCGCGGCCCGCCGCGGGTCGTCCTTCTCGGCGAGGACGACGATCCTCACGCCCGGCTGAGCCGAACGGACCCCGGCGACCAGCGATATGCCGTCGACCAGCCCCTCCTCGTTGCCGTCCTGCACGGGCACGGCGGGCCTGATGCCCTGGACGTTGCCTCCCAGGTCGGCGTCGACCAGCAGCACGTCGAAGCGGCGGCCCTCGGCCGCGGCGCGCTCCAGCGAGCGCAGCGCGGCGGGGCCGCTGCCGGCGGCGGAGACCTCCACGTCGGGCTCGGCCGCCAGTGCGGCGGCGAGCGACTCGGCGAAGATGCGATGGTCGTCGACGACCAGGACTCGGATGCGAACCACGTAACCCCCTTCCCCAAGCTCTCGAAGAGCAGGGGATACCCCATCGTCATCGTCCTCGGCAGACGATTCGGGAGACGACATCGGAGCGGATACGACGCCCGAAGCACGATGGCCGCACGGCCGCCGCCGTGCAGGAACTGCTACCCCCACTTCGGGCGCCGTACCCGACTGTCTCGCCCCCTGATCAGCACCGGCCCCCACCGGTGCTGTTCATCAGGGTACGGCCGGGGGGCAGGAGCGGAAGGTTATTTGCAGAACTGGCTGTCCGGTGCGTTTATGGTGAGCCGCATGTTTCGTCTGGAGACAGAAGTCGACAAAGCCCGGCAAGATCTGCTCCGCAGCCGGCTGCGGGACACCAACACGGCGGCCTCGCCGGTGCTGCGCGCACTGCGCGGAACCCCAGGTGAACGGGAACTTCCGCTCCATGTCTGGGCGTTGGACGAGTCCGACGCCCTTGCGGGCGGGCTGGTCGGGCACACCTGGACGAGTTGGCTGCATGTGGCCTATCTCTGGGTCGACGCGGCCCACCGCGGCACGGGTCTGGGTTCGCACCTGCTTGCGACCGCGGAGCGGCTGGCACGCCGGGAGCGGGGCTGCGCCGCCGTCCGCCTGGAGACGTGGGACTTCCAGGCCCCGGAGTTCTACAAGAAGCAGGGATACGAGGTGGTGTGCGTGATTCCGGACTATCCGCCGGGGGTCACGGAGTACACGCTGACGAAACGGCTGGGGTGAAACGGCAGAACCCGTTCACAGCTCGTCGAGGGCCTCAGGGGTGATGTCGATGTCGATGTCGTAGGGGACGCCCAGCTTGAGCTGGTCGCGGTGGGTGCCTGTCAGGGCGTATGTCTTGGACAGCGGGTCGAGCTCATAGGTCCTCACCACGGGCTGGTGGTTCGTGCCGGTCATCTCGACCAGCCAGTAGTGCGGGATGCCTGCGGCGGCGTACTTGTGGGGCTTGGTGTCGCGGTCGCGGGCCTCGGAGTCGGGGGAGACGACTTCGGCGGCGAGCAGGACGTCGGCGGCGTCGAAGCGGGTCTGCTCCCTGCTCCTGACGGCCTCGGCACGTACGACGGAGATGTCGGGCTCGGGGCCGTTACGGCGGTCCAGGACGACGGTCATCTCGCGGCGGACCTTCATGCCCTTGGGGACCGTCCGGCGCAGGCCGGTCACCAGCAGGTCAATCATCGTGCTGTGAAAATCCCGCTGCGGACTCACGAAAACCAGACTCCCGTCGATCAGCTCGGTGTGCGGCGGGAGGTCGGGCAACGTGAACAGGTCGTCCACGGTGTATCCGTCCCGGGGCGGCACCGGCCAGCGGGAGCCGGGCTCGGCGGTCGGCTCGGCGAGGGGCTCGGCGGTCATGATTCCTCCCATGGGCGGGATTCTCGGCCTGCCCGTCCACGGTAACCGCCGGAATGGTTGATCGTCATCACAAAGGGTGACGACAGGGCGGTACGGCTGCTCCGGCTTCTTCGGCTCCCGCTCTCGCCAGGAAGGAATCGCGGCCGTCAGGTGCGCAGGAAGCGCCAGGAGTCGGGGTCGTCCGCGCTTTCCGGGTTCAGGCCCAGTTCCCAGGCGATGCGGGCGGCGCGGTGGGGGGAGACGTCGGGGTAGTGCTCGGCGTGCACCTCGACATAGCCGTGGGGGTCGGCGGCGGCCGTGCGCAGGGCCTCGCGCAGGGTGTGCTCCTGCTCGGCGAGGGTGTCCCGCTCCTCGCGGCGCCGGGAGCGGCCGGTGCCCTGGCCGGCCGCGAAGGCGACGAGGGCGAGGGCGATCAGCGCGAAGACCCCCACGCCGACGGCGTCGCCGGTGGCGTCCGCGTCGCTCGGGGTCTCGGGGCGCAGGACGCCCTTCGGGTCCGCGATCACGGTGATGGTCTGGCCGACGCCGAAGCTGCCGCGCCGGGCCTTGAGGGCGGGGCCGGGGACGGCGGTGCCGTCGCGGCGCACGAGCGCGTAGTCGTAGGTGTCCGACCGCTGGTCCTGCTCGTCGGAGGGGGCGAGCCATTCCCGTACGACGGTGGCGGTGATCTTCTCGCCGCGGCGCTCCAGGGTGAGGTCGTCGCGGGCCAGGTCGGCGAAGGAGACGGCGGCCAGGGAGGCGCCGACGACCAGCAGCGCGAGGCCCGCGGCGGCCTCGCCCGCCCAGAGCTTGGCCAGCAGGAGGGCGAGCAGCAGGGCGTGCGCGATCCACAGGGGGACGAGGAGGCCGGGGCCGAAGTCGTCCGTCAGCCAGAACAGACCCGCGATCGCGGCGAGCACGTAGCAGCCGATACCGATCGCCGACAGGATGCGATGGTGCCCTCGACTCACGCTCCGAAGTTACTGGGGCCCGTGCCAGGGATCGGCCCGTCTTTCCCCAAGATCCCCTCAAGCCGCGCAAAACAGGGGTCAGCCCGGGGGCCTGTCCGGCGGATCATGCCGGCGTCGCGGGGTTGGGCACGCCCGCCTGCACTCATCAGTACCGCTTCTTGCAGCCGGCCTGATCCGCCGGACAGGCCCCGGGCCCGAGCCGGACCCAGGGCTACCGCTATGGGGTTCAGGACAGGCGTCGGGCGCCCGGGGACGGGACCGCTTCGAAGACGCGTGGGGCTGTGTGGCCCGCGGCGGAGAAGGCTTCCTCTACCGCCTTGGTGATGCGGTCCGCGTCGGTGGTCTCCGCGAGGACGATCGCCGAGCCGCCGAAGCCGCCGCCGGTCATCCGGGCGCCCAGGGCGCCGGCGGACAGGGCGGTGTCGACGACCAGGTCCAGCTCCGGGCAGGAGATCCGGAAGTCGTCGCGGAGGGAGGCGTGCCCCGCCACCAGCACCGGGCCGATCGCCCGGGTGTCGCCCGACTCCAGCAGGGCGACGACCTTCTCGACCCGCTCGTCCTCGGTGACGACGTGCCGGACCAGGCGTACGGCCTCCTCGTCGTCGCCGAGCCGGGCAAGGGCCGCGTCCAGCTCACCGTAGGGGATGTCCCGCAGCGCGTCCACGCCCAGCAGCGCCGCACCCCGCTCGCAGCCCGCCCGGCGCTTGCCGTACTCGCCCTCGCTGTGGGCGTGCTTGACCTGCGTGTCGACGACGAGGAGGACCATGCCCTCGGCGGCGAGGTCGAAGGGGATCTGCTTCTGCCCGAGGTCCCGGGTATCGAGGAACAGGGCGTGGCCGCTCTCGCAGCACGCGGACGCGGTCTGGTCCATGATCCCGGTGGGGGCGCCGACGTAGACGTTCTCGGCGCGCTGGCACAGGCGGGCCAACTGCCAGCGCTGGAGCCCGAGTTCGAACAGGTCGTTCAGGGCGAGCGCGACCACGACCTCCAGGGCCGCCGAGGAGGACAGGCCCGCGCCCGAGGGGACCGTCGAGGCGAGGTGGATGTCGGCGCCCGTGACCGGGTGGCCGGCCTCCCGCAGCGCCCACACGACACCGGCCGGGTACGCCGTCCAGTTCTTGTCGCTCTCCGGCGCGAGTTCGTCCAGGCGCAGTTCGACGACGTCGCCCTCGACGTCGGCCGAGTGCAGCCGCAGGACGCCGTCCGTACGCCGGGAGACGGCCGCGACGGCCGTGTGCGGCAGCGCGAAGGGCATCACGAAGCCGTCGTTGTAGTCGGTGTGCTCACCGATGAGGTTGACGCGGCCGGGCGCCGACCAGACACCTTCGGGGCCGGTCCCGTACAGCTCGGTGAAACCGTCCCGCACCTGCTGTGCCACTACTGCTCCTTCGAGATGTGCTGCGCGAACTCCCAGGCGTCCGCGACGATCCCCGCGAGGTCCGCGCGGGAGGGGTTCCAGCCCAGCTTCTCGCGGGCGGTGGCCGCCGAGGCGACCAGGGTGGCCGGGTCGCCGCCGCGGCGGGGGGCCACGATCTTGGGGATCGGGTGGCCGGTGACCTGCCGGACGGTCTCGATGACCTGACGGACCGAGAAGCCCTCGCCGTTGCCGAGGTTGCAGATGAGGTGCTCGCCCGGCTGGGCCGCCTTCAGCGCCAGCAGGTGGGCGTCGGCGAGGTCGGCGACGTGGATGTAGTCGCGGACGCAGGTGCCGTCCGGGGTGGGGTAGTCGTCGCCGAAGACGTTGATCGCCTCCCGCCTGCCCTGCGCGACCTGGAGGATCAGCGGGATGAGGTGCGACTCGGGGTCGTGCCGCTCGCCCTGCTTGCCGTAGGCACCGGCGACGTTGAAGTAGCGCAGGGACACGGCACCCAGTCCGTGCGCGTTCGCCTCGCTGGTGATCATGAAGTCGACGGCGAGCTTGGAGGCGCCGTACGGGTTGGTCGGCTTCGTGGGCGCCGACTCGACGATCGGCACCTCCTCGGGCTCGCCGTACGTGGCGGCCGTAGAGGAGAAGACGAGCCTTTTGACTCCGGCCTCGCGCATGGCGCCGAGCAGGGCCATGGTGCCGCCGACGTTGTTGTCCCAGTACTTCTCGGGCTTCACGACCGACTCGCCGACCTGCGAGAACGCGGCGAAGTGCAGCACGCCGTCGAAGGAGGCGTCGAGCCACTTGGCGGCGTCGCGGATGTCGCCCTCGATGAAGGCGGCGCCGGCCGGGACGCCCTCGCGGAAGCCGGTGGAGAGGTTGTCGAGGACGACGACCTCGTGGCCGGCCTCCAGGAGGTGCTGGGCCACGACCCCGCCGACATACCCCGCGCCACCTGTCACCAGGTACTTCATGAACTCGCTACCTCTCGCAGTCGCTGTGCCGCGGCCTCCGGCCGGATGTCGTTGATGAAGACGTTCATCCCCGACTCGGAGCCCGCGAGGAACTTCAGCTTGCCGGACGTACGACGGATGGTGAAAAGCTCCAGGTGCAGCGCGAAGTCGTCGCGGCCCACGCCCTCGAACTCCTCCAGCGCGCCGAACGGCGCCTGGTGCCAGGCGGCGATGTAAGGCGTCGGAGGCTCACCTTCGCCGAAGATCCGGTCGAAGCGCCTCAAGAGTTCCAGATACACCTTGGGGAACTCTGTGCGGGCCTCCTCGTCCAGGCCGAGCAGGTCGGGCACCCGGCGCTTGGGGTAGAGGTGCACCTCGTAGGGCCAGTGCGCCGAGTAGGGCACGAAGGCCACCCAGTGCTCGCCCTCCAGGACGATCCGCTCGTCGGCGAGCTCCCGCTCCAGGACGGCGTCGAAGAGGTTCTCCCCGCCAGTCGCCTCCTTGTGCGCCGCGAGCGAGCGCAACATCAGTGCGGTGCGAGGCGTGGTGAAGGGGTAGGCGTAGATCTGGCCGTGCGGGTGACCCAGTGTCACACCGATCTCCGCACCGCGGTTCTCGAAACAGAACACCTGCTCTACGGAGGGCAGATGAGACAGCTCCGACGTCCGGTCGGTCCACGCCTCCAGGACGAGCCGCGCCTGCTCCTCGGTCAGATCGGCGAAGGAGGAGTTGTGGTCGGAGGTGAAGCAGACCACCTCGCAGCGCCCCGAGTCCCCGGCCAGCGAGGGGAAACGGTTCTCGAAGACCACGGCGTCGTACGACGAGTCGGGGATCTCGCTCAGCCGGTCGCCCTGCGAGGGGCACAGCGGACATTCGTCGGCCGGCGGGTGGTAGGTCCGCCCCTGCCGGTGCGAGGCGATGGCCACGGAGTCGCCGAGCAGCGGATCCCGACGAACCTCGGACGTGGTGACGGTCCGCTCCAGCGGACGCCGGTCCACGGCCTCGCGGACGGTGTCGTCCCGCAGGTCGTAGTAGATGAGCTCGCGACCGTCGGCCAGCCGGGTCGAGGTCTTCTTCACCGCGGGACTCCTTCACTCAAACATAACTAAACACAAGTAACCATAACCGCCCACCTGCGTCAACATCGGAATCAAACAAAGCGCATCAGTCGAGGTGTTCAATTGCTGACTATGCAATCCCCCACAAACGGCGCATACACCGCACAAACCGCATACCTCGCGGCCGAGCTGAGACTCCCCACCAACTGGCTCGACTACACGATCCTCGGGATCTACTTCGTCGTCGTCCTCGGCATCGGCTTCGCGGCCCGCGCCTCCGTGAAGACGAGCCTCGACTTCTTCCTCTCCGGACGCTCGCTGCCCGCCTGGATCACCGGTCTGGCCTTCATCTCGGCCAACCTGGCCGCGACGGAGATCCTCGGGATGGCGGCCAACAGCGCACAGTACGGCGCCTACACCGTGCACTGGTACTGGATCGGCGCCATCCCCGCCATGGTCTTCCTCGGCCTGGTGATGATGCCCTTCTACTACGGCAGCAAGGTGCGCTCGGTCCCGGAGATGCTGCTCCTGCGCTTCGACAAGTGGGCGCACCTGCTCAGCTCGGCGCTGTTCGCGTTCGCGGCGATCCTGATCGCGGGTGTGAACCTCTACGCCCTGGCGATCGTCGTCGAGGCCCTGCTGGGCTGGCCGCAGTGGGTGGCGATCGTGGTCGCCGGTGCCTTCGTCCTCGCCTACATCACCCTCGGCGGCCTCTCCTCGGCGATCTACAACGAGGTCCTCCAGTTCTTCGTGATCCTGGCGGCCCTGATCCCGCTGGTCGTCCTGGGCCTGAAGAAGGTGGGCGGCTGGGGCGGCCTCACGGACAGGCTGACGGCCCAGCACGGCGAGAACTTCACCACCGCCTGGGGCGGCACGGGCATCGGCAGCGGCAACCCGCTGGGCGCGAACTGGCTGACGATCGTCCTCGGCCTCGGCTTCGTGCTGTCCTTCGGCTACTGGACGACGAACTTCGCGGAGGTCCAGCGCGCGCTGTCGGCGAAGAACCTGTCGGCGGCCCAGCGCACGCCCCTGATCGCCGCGTTCCCGAAGATCTTCATCGTCTTCCTGGTGATGATCCCGGGTCTGACGGCGGCCGCCCTGATCCCCGGCTTCGGCACGGACAAGTCGGGCTACCAGTACAACGACGCGATCCCGTACCTGATGGAACAGCTCCTGCCGAACGGCGTCCTGGGCATCGCGGTGACGGGCCTGCTGGCCGCGTTCATGGCGGGCATGGCGGCGAACGTCTCGTCCTTCAACACGGTGTTCACCAACGACATCTGGGCCCGCTACGTGCAGCGGGGCCGCGAGGACGGGTACTACGTCCGCTTCGGCCGTCTGATCACGGTGATCGGCGTCTGCGCGTCGGTGGGCACGGCGTTCCTCGCCTCGTCCTTCTCCAACATCATGAGCTACCTCCAGACGCTGTTCTCCTTCTTCAACGTGCCGATGTTCGTCGTCTTCATCGTCGGCATGTTCTGGCGGCGCGCGTCGGCGAAGTCCGGCTTCTGGGGGCTGCTCGCGGGCACGCTCGCGGCGATGCTGAACTACTTCTGGATCTACAAGCAGGGCATCATCGACATCCCCTCCGACCAGGGCGCCAACTTCGTCTCCGCGATCGTCGGCTTCGTGGCCGGCGCGGTGGTCATGGTCGCCGTCTCCCTGTTCACGCGGCCGAAGCCCGCCGAGGAACTCCAGGGCCTGGTCTACGGCACGACGTCCCCCGGCATGTCCGAGCCGCCCGCCGCCGGCGACGACGCGTGGTACCGGCGGCCGGCCCTGCTGGGCTGGGGCGCGGTCGTCCTGGCCGCCGCCTGCTACATCCCGTTCTCGTTCTGATCGCGGAAGGATCCCGCAGCCATGTCCTCCGAGCACTACTCCGAACACGACGTCCAGCGGGAAGTCACCGACCTCCAGGCCAAGTCGGCGACCGCGGCCCGCATCTTCGACCTGCGCCGCATCATCGGCGGCCTGTTCGTCCTCTACGGCGTCATCGTCACGATCGCCGGCATCAACCCGTCCGACGCGACCCTCGACAAGGCCGAGGGCGTCAACATCAACCTGTGGACGGGCCTGGGGATGCTGGCCCTGGGCGTCTTCTTCCTGGTGTGGCTGAAGCTCAAGCCTGCGGCGCCTGTGCAGGAAGCCCCGCGCGACGACGAGTGAGACGGGAGAACGGCCGCCGGGGCAGACGACTTTGCCATTGCTTTGCTAAGGTCGAACGGCTGTCGCCCTCCTCGCCGACCACTGTCGGTGCTGATCAGAGGGCATGACGTCTGCTTACGGGGGATCCATGGGCCAAGGCACGAATGTCGAGACGGAAGCACTGCGACGCTACGCCGACGCCGCCGAGGACGCGGCCGAGCGCGTCCGCCGGATCCGGCGGCGGACCTCGGGGCTGCACCTGTCGGACGGCGTGTTCGGACAGCTGCCCGAGGCCAACGAGCTGCGGGCGGGCTACATCGAGCAGATGGGGCAGTCGGGGGACGATCTGGAGTCGGCCGCGGAGACCCTGGACACGGTCGCCCGGGCGATGCGCGGCTCGGCGGACGACTACGACGCGAACGAGGACGCGACGGCACGTTCCTTCGGGGGTGACGCCTGATGGGTGTCGGACAGGAGGCGACCAGCGCCCTGGACCGCATCAACTACACCCTGGACTGGAGCAACCCCCTCGCCTCGACGATCGACGAGGTCATCAAGGGCGTGCTCAAGCAGTGCGGTGTCGACGACTGGTTCGACTGGGTCACCGGAGACAGCGCGCAGTTGCAGGAGACCGCGAACGAGTGGCGTACCGCCGCGCGCGAACTCCAGGGCGTCGTCGACGATCTCGTCGCGGAGCGGAAGGCCGTGGAGCGCGTCTGGGAGAGTGACGCGGCCACGGGCTTCAGCCGGACCATGACCGACTTCGAGCAGGCCCTGCTGGGCGAGGCCGAGGACATGGTCACCATCGCGGAGTTGCTGGAGGTCGCGGCGTCGGCGTGCGAGATGGCCGAGCAGGCCATGACCGACCTCCTCGTCGAACTCGTGGAGTCTCTCCTGGTCACCGCCGCGACCACGGCGATCCTCGCCGTGCTCACCGCAGGAGCCGCCGCCGCCATCGGCCCGCTGGCGGGTGCCGCGAACGTGGCGTACCGGGTCGCCAAGGCCACGAGGATCGCGGCCAAGCTGGCCGACAAGCTGGCCGATCTCGCGAAGCAGACCAGAGCCCTGGCGAAACTCTCGCGGCTCCGCCGGTACTTGCGCAGTCTCGACCGCGCGAAGATCAAGGAGTGGAAGGGCGCCAAGTGGAAGATCCTCGGCAGTGTCCGCCGTGGTGAGATGCCCGAGGCTGCGGACATCGCCCAGTACATGGCGTGGAAGCAGGGAAAGGCGCTGGCCAAGGGCATCCTCGGGGTCGACCCCGGGGGCGCTGTCACGGGCGCGATGACGGAGGGTTCGCCGGCGCTGGCCGAGGAGAGCGCCGAATACGCGAAGCGTCCGGACTCCCAGAGCTTCGACGAACGCATGGGCGACCGGGACTTCTCCGGCAAGACGGTGAAGGAAGTGTTCGGGTGAAGTTCTCGGAGGTGCTCTCCTGGTCGGGCTTCAAGACCTGGATCTCGGGCGCCGAGCGCCCCGACCCGCACGCGGTCGCCCGCGCGGCCCGGGAGCAGGCCAGGGTCGCCCTTCCCGCCGTGGAGCGGCTGGTGGACTCCCATGTCGTGGCGATCGGCGACGGGGCGCCGGTGCCCCCGGCCCGTATGCGACCCGACGTGTTCCCGGAGGCCGGGTCGACCACCGACCGGGTGCTGGCCCATGCGGACCGGACCGAGCGGGTGCTGGACCGGCTGAATCCGGTGAACGCGGCGATGGACGCGTTCGACAACCGGGGCGGCAGGACGGAACAGGCGCTGTCCGGGGACTGGGGCAGCACTGCGGGACAGCTGGCCTGTGCCCTGCAGCCCCGCGAGGACGCCGGCGTCGTGTCGGTGCTTCTCCTGGGGCACCGTGGCCTGCATGTGGTCCACGTCCAGAGGTCCCCGGACGGCCGCACGGCGGGCCCGGCCGTCAAGTACGGCTGGGGGGTGCCCGTCGATCAGGTGGCCTGGTTCCGCAAGCGCACCGACGCACCCCATGGCACCCACGACATCGCCTTCAGCGACGGCTCACGGGTCAGCATCTGCTTCCCCGTCGCGGGCTGGGGAACGCTGGCGGAAGGGCTGTCCGATCTCCGGGCACGGTGAGCTACAGGCGTTTTGAAGGGGCCCCACGCAGCCGCACCATCACGGCCCAATCGCCGGAGGCTGCGGCTGCGGCACAGGCCCCGCCCGATCCAACAACCCCGTCCGCGCAGCCAACGCCGCCGCCTCCAGTCGAGACCCCACCCCCAGCTTCATCAGGACCCGCTGCACATGGGTGCGGGCGGTCGACGGCGCTATCCCCATCCCCGCCGCGATCAGCCGCGTGTCCTCGCCGTCCGCGACCCGCACCAGCACCTCGACCTCACGGGGCGTCAGCATCGACAGCAACCGCTGCCCCTCGTCGTCCGGCTGGGCCGCGGGGTTCAGCAGTTCACTGAACGCCCCCTGCAGCAACTGCGGAGCCACCGCGGCCTCCCCCGCCCGCGCCTTCATGATCGCCCGCTCGACACCCTCGATCCGCTCGTCGTGCCGCACATATCCGGACGCCCCCGCCGCGAACGCCGCCGCGATCCCGCGAGGGCTCGGCACCGGCCCGAGGACCAGCACCGCCACCTGCGGCCGCTCGCGCTTGATCTTCACGACCGGGTCGAACATCCCCGGCTCCGCGGGCGTGGCCGTCCCCAGCAGGCACACCTCCGGCGCCCTGCTGATCACCAGCTCCGCCGCCCCCGCGGCCGGTGCCGCCGCCGCGAGCACCCGGTGCCCGCGCAGTTTCAGTGCCGAGGCCAGCGCCTCGGCGAGCAGTCGGTGGTCGTCGACCACCATGAGCCGCACTCCCATCGAGCAACCCCCCAGTCCCCCCAATGGATCCGCGTGAATGCCCCCGGAAGCTACACGCTTGTTCGACGTTGCGCTTCCCCTACTGGTGAGAAGTGCCCCAGAACGACGGAATTTCTGTCTTTCCTCTCATTCGACGGGGATGCACGATAAGCGGTCCGCGCGCCCCCGGCGCACTCACGCGTCTTCGGCCAGCTCCAGCCAGCGCAGCTCCAGTTCCTCCCGCTCGCCGCCCAACGCCCGCAGCTCGGCGTCGAGTTCGGCGACCTTCGCGAAGTCGGTCGCGTGGTCGGCGATCTGCGCGTGCAGCTTGGTCTCGCGCTCGGAGATCTTGTCGAGCTGCCGCTCGATCTTCTGGAGCTCCTTCTTCGCGGCCCGCTGATCCGCCGCGCTCTTCTCGGGTACGGCCTTCACCGGAGCCGGGGCGGCCGCGGCCACCGCCTCCTCCATGCGCTGCCGCCGCTCCAGGTACTCGTCGATCCCGCGCGGCAGCATCCGCAGCGTGGCGTCGCCGAGGAGCGCGAAGACCCGGTCCGTGGTCCGCTCGACGAAGAACCGGTCGTGGGAGATGACGATCATCGAGCCGGGCCAGCCGTCGAGGACGTCCTCCAGCTGGGTCAGGGTCTCGATGTCGAGGTCGTTGGTGGGCTCGTCGAGGAAGAGGACGTTGGGCTCGTCCATCAGCAGTCGCAGGAGCTGGAGGCGGCGGCGCTCACCGCCGGACAGGTCGCCGACCGGCGTCCACTGCTTCTCCTTGTTGAAGCCGAACGTCTCGCACAGCTGCCCGGCGGTCATCTCCCGCCCCTTGCCGAGGTCGACGCGCTCGCGGACCTGCTGCACGGCTTCCAGGACCCGCAGGTTCGGGTTCAGCTCGGCGACCTCCTGGGAGAGGTAGGCCAGCTTGACCGTCTTGCCGACGGTGACGCGCCCGCCGACGGGCTGCTTCTCGCCCTCGGTGCGGGCCGCCTCCGCCATCGCCCTCAGCAACGAGGTCTTGCCGGCGCCGTTGACCCCGACGAGGCCGATGCGGTCGCCCGGTCCGAGCTGCCAGGTGACGTGCTTGAGCAGCACCTTGGGCCCGGCCTGGACGGTCACGTCCTCCAGGTCGAAGACGGTCTTGCCGAGCCGCGAGGAGGCGAACTTCATCAGCTCGCTGCTGTCGCGCGGCGGCGGCACGTCCTTGATGAGCTCGTTGGCGGCCTCGACGCGGAAGCGGGGCTTGGACGTACGGGCGGGGGCGCCGCGCCGCAGCCACGCCAGCTCCTTGCGCACGAGGTTCTGCCGCTTGGTCTCCTCGGTGGCCGCGATGCGCTCGCGCTCGGCGCGCGCGAAGACGTAGTCGGAGTAGCCGCCCTCGTACTCGAAGACGTCTCCGCGCTGCACGTCCCACATGCGCGTGCAGACCTGGTCGAGGAACCAGCGGTCGTGGGTGACGCAGACGAGCGCGGAGCGGCGCTCGCGCAGGTGCTTCGCCAGCCAGGAGATGCCCTCGACGTCGAGGTGGTTGGTGGGCTCGTCCAGGACGACGAGGTCCTGCTCCTCGATGAGGAGCTTGGCCAGCGCGATACGGCGGCGCTCGCCGCCGGAGAGCGGGGCGATGACGGTGTCGAGGCCCTGCGGGAAGCCGGGGAGGTCGAGTCCGCCGAAGAGTCCGGTCAGGACGTCCCGGATCTTGGCGTTGCCCGCCCACTCGTGGTCGGCCATGTCCCGGATGACCTCGTGCCGGACGGTCGCCGTCGGGTCCAGGGAGTCGTGCTGGGTGAGCACTCCGAGGCGCAGTCCGCCGGAGTGCGTGACGCGCCCGGTGTCGGCCTCCTCCAGCTTGGCCAGCATCCGGATCAGCGTGGTCTTGCCGTCGCCGTTGCGGCCCACGACGCCGATGCGGTCCCCCTCGGAGACGCCGAGGGAGACACCGTCGAGCAGGGCACGGGTGCCGTACACCTTGCTGACGTTCTCGACATTGACCAGATTGACGGCCATTACTCTCCTGCCCGGGGGGATCGATCAGCCTCCCAGCGTAGTGCGCGCGGGTGACGGACCGATCCCCGAGCAGGTGAGCCTGTGGAAAACCCCGTCAGCGGGCCGCCGCAAGGCGGAGGAGCCGTGCCGGTCGGCCGCTGCCCGCCGGGGAGCGCGCGCCAAGCCCTGCACGGCAAGCGGAGCTGACGGCAGGGCCTGGGTGCGCCCGTCGGTGAGCGATCCCCGAGCGGGTCAGGGTGTGGAAAACCCCGTCAGCGGGCCGCCGCCGTGCGGACCTCGGTGAGGAGGTCGTACATCGTCTGGCCGGGGCAGTCCGTCGCCAGCCAGTCGCGGTGGCCGCTCACCGTCTGGACGTCCTTGGTCGCACCGGCGGTGACCGGGCTGACGAAGGTGACCTGCGCCGTCGGGTCGAGGCCCTTCAGCCGGGCGATGACCTTGATCAGGCGGATCAGGGACTTCTTGGCCGCGTCGGTCGGGGGCTGGTCGACGAGCGTGCCGAGCAGGGCGATGCCGAGGTTGCCGGAGTTCCAGCCGCCGGTGTGGAAGGCGGTGACGAGGTTGCCGTCGGCGTCGAAGGCGGGGACCGGGTCGGTGCCGGAGTAGCGGCCCTCGTAGACGTTGCCGGTCTCGTCGATGAGGAAGTGGTAGCCGATGTCGCCCCAGTCCAGGGTGATCGCGTGGTACTCGTAGATCGCGCGGACGGTCGCGGCCGGGTCCGGGTCGTCGTTCGGGGTGTCCGTGTGGTGGACGGTGATCGTCTGCAGCGGGAAGTACTTCTCCGGCGAGTTGACCGTGCCGTCCGCCTTGTACCGCTTGGCCTCGTCGGCGCCCCAGGCCGGCCGGGAGAGGTAGACCGCGCCCCGGAGGCGAGTGGGCTCCGAGGGCACCTTGAAGGTGCGCGCCGGGCCGTCGGTGGTGTCGATCGCCAGCGAACGGACCCCGTCGATGCCGCTCGGCGCCTTCACCTCGTACGTGGTCGCGTTCCCCCCGGCGACCAGGGCCGTGCCGCCGTCCTCGACGGTCGCGCAGCCGCCCGTGAGGTCCTGCCAGGCGCCGTCCGCGAGCTTGATGGCGGCACCCTCCTTCGCCCCGGACCAGCGCACCCCGACGTAGGAGGCGGCGACGGCGGTGCTGGCCTCGCCGGTGCCGGTGGCCGCGTCGGTCCGGGTCGCGGGGAACCTCTCCGGCGTGGTGCCGGAGGTGTCCGCGGCGGCGGAGCCCGAGGAGTCGCCCGAGCCGGAGTCGGACTCGGTGGCCGCGAAGACCGCCGGGGTCAGCGCGGCCCCGCCGGCCACGGCCGCCGCGGCGCCGATCATCCCGCGACGGGACAGACGGCTCCTGCGGCGGTGCGAGGCAGTCGGCGTGGGGTCGGGTGTGGGGGTTTCTGACACGAGTGGTTCCTTCGGCGGTGCAGGGGGGACGTACGGACAACAGAAAGCTCTTGAGGCTCAACGGACGCTATGCGCCCCGCGGTTCACCGCTGTAGGACCTCAGTCGTACTTTCGGGTGAAGATCCCGCGCATCAGGCTCCGGCCATCCCCTGCCGCTGGATCAGCGCCGACGCCGGAGCCAGCCCGCGCCCCTGCCGGTCGGCCTCGGCCACCGGCATGTCGTCGCGGATCAGGCCCTCGGGGAGGAACACGGCCGCGGTGACACCGCCGCCCGGCGACGCGCGCAGCTCGACCCGCAGCCCCTGCCGCTCGCGCAGCCGGTTGACCACGAACAGGCCGATCTGCTTGGCGTCGAGGAGGTCGACCCGGTCGGACTGGATCTTGCGGTTGGCGTCGGCGAGGGCGTCCTCGTTCATGCCGAAGCCGCTGTCCTCGACCTCGATGAGCACGCCGTCGCGCACCCGCGCGGCCCGCAGCTGCACCTTGGTGCTGGGCGGCGAGAACGCGGCCGCGTTCTCGACCAGTTCGGCGAGCAGATGGATCACGTCGGCCACCGAACCGCCGACCACGGAGACCCGCGGCACCGCCCAGATCTGCACCCGGGGCGCGTTCTCGATCTCGGCGACGGCCGCGCGCAGCACGTCCGACAGCGCGATCGGGTCCCGCCAGCCGCGGCCCGGCGCGATCCCGGACAGGATGAGCAGGCTCTCGGAGTGCCGCCGCATCCGGGTGGCCAGGTAGTCGACGCGGTACAGCTCCTGGAGCACGGCCGGGTCCTGCTGGCGCTGCTCCAGCGCGTCGAGCAGGTCCAGCTGACGGTGGAGCAGCACTTGGCTGCGGCGGGCGAGGGAGACGTACACCCCGGAGATCCCGCTGAGCAGTTCGGCGCGCTCGGAGGCGGCCTTCAGGGCGGCCCGCTGGACGGCGGTCAGGGCGGTGCCGACCTGGGCGAGCTCGTCACCGGCCAGGCGGCGCATGGGCGCCTCGGCGTCGATGTCGACGCCCTGTCCGGCGTGCAGCCTGCGCATGGCCTGCGGCAGCCGGCGGCCGGCCACCTCAAGGGCGGAGTTGCGCAGGTCGAGCAGTTCGACGATGAGCCCGCGCCCGACGAGGACGGAGACGAGCAGCGACAGCAGCACACCGACCAGACCGAGCACCACGGCGATCCCGGAGGCGCCGAGGGTGTCCCAGCCGAAGGGGTCGGCCTTGGCGGTGGCGCCCGTACCGGCCGCCGTCTCCGCGGCGGTCAGACCTTCCAGCACGGTGGTGGAGGCGGTGTCCCAGCCCGACAGCGTCGTCGAGGGCACGGCACCCGGGCCCGCGGCCCGCACCCGGTTCTCGACGGCCTGCACGCGCGCGTACCCCTGCCCGTCGAGGATCTCCTGGTACGCCCCCTGGTGCGCGGCCTTCAGATCGGCGACCGCGGGCTCCAGCAGCTCCCGCTGGGTGGCGACCGCGCCGACGAACAGCGCGTACTGCTCCCGGCTCAGCGTCCCGCTCCCGGCGGCGGCACCCAGGAGCGCCTGCTCGCGGGCCATCGCCTCACGCGCGCGGGCCAGTTCGAGCACCACGCGCGCGTCGGAGGCGGCATCGGTGCCCTCGTCACCGGTGAGCGCCCCGGTGACGGCGAAGGCGTGCTCGATGACCGTCGTGTACTTGGTGTACGTCGCCGAGGACGCGGCCCCCTTCGCGCTCACCCCGCTCCGCACGGCGGCCAGCCCCCGCACGTCGCTCTCCAGCCGCTCAATCCGCTCCGGCAGCCCGGCGTCGAGCAGCGCCGCGTCCGAACTGGACGCGTTGATCCCGTCCTTGAGAGCGGCGGCGGCCTTGTCGGTGACCTCCCCCGCGGCCCCGAGCCCGTCCCCACTGAGCGCGGCGGCCCGCTCGTCCTGCACCGCACTCACGAACTCCCCGACCGGAGTGAGCAGTTCGGCGTTGACATCCTTGGCCCGCTCGGTGTCCCCGATGCTGGACGCGGTCGTCACAGCGGCAAACCCCCACAACGCCATGAGCGACACGATGGGCAACATCAACAGCGAGACGATCTTCGCGCGAACGGATCTGGGGCGCAGGCGGGCGGACGTACGGGAAAAGGACATGAAGGGGACCTAGCTCACGATTGAAGATACGTTTCAGCAGCCCACCCAGGGGCGCGGGGAACTGCGCGACCAGCCACAACGGACCCGCAGCCGACCAATGACCTACGCGGTGGTCAACTCAACTTCACGAAGCAATTCCGCGGCGATAGCCGACTCATGCCGTTTTCCGGTAGGCGACAACGCAACATACGCAGCGGCAAGAAACAGAAACGACCCCAGCACTACAGCCAACGGAAAGATGAACTCCGTCGGCGTGGCGCCAGCCAACCCCGCACTGCTGGGCGCCAGATCAATACTCACCGCGTACATCGCGGTGTAGTGCATGCTGCTCACCGCCAGCCCCATGACCAGCGCCGCCGCCGTGGCGAGCACCGGCCCCCGCACCACCAGCGTGAGCGTCAGCGCCGCGGTGGCCGCGACGACCGCGATCACGACAGACGCGATCACCAGCATCGGGTCGTAGTCGACCTTCCCGTGCAGATTGAGCGCGGCCATGCCGGTGTAGTGCATCGCGGCCACCCCAACTCCCGTGCCCAGCCCGCCGAACACCACCGACGTCACGCGCGAGCGCCCGTACCCGGCGATGAAGACACCCGCGGCGACCACGCCGACGGACATCAGCAGGCTGAGGACGGTCAGCGGAACGTCGTAGCGGATCGGGGTGCCCTCGACGCTGAAGCCCATCATCGCGATGAAGTGCATGGTCCAGATGCCCGAGCCGATGGCGACGGAGGCGAGGGTGAGCCAGTTGCGCTTGGAGACGCCCTCCGCTTCCAGCGCCCTGACGGTGCAGCGCAGTCCCAGCGCCGAACCGACGACGGCCATCGCATAGGACAGGACGGGGGTGACCCATCCGGCGCTGAAGTGATCCATGTGCCCCATGAAGATGTCCTCTCGTACCACCGGTAACTCCGGGTCGGGGTTGGCTGATCATGCCAGCCCTTCCCTTGGCACAGAGGGCGCGAAAGGGGTCATGGGGGGCGATTGCTGAACATTAAATTACTGTGGCGTGGATTACATCTCGGCCGTATATTTATGCAGGTCAGAAGCCTGTCAGGGAGATGTCCGGGAGCTGTCAGCGCGGTCCCGGCGCTCCTCGTAGCGGCGGACCGCGTCCAGCAGCCAGGTGTCCGGCCAGCCCGTGACGTCGACCGTGCCGATCCGCCGCTCGGCCTCGACGCAGCGCGGATCGTCGCGGTCGGCGAGCCCCTTGACGGCGTGGATCCGGACCAACTGCTCGTCCTCGTAGGTGAGTTCGTGGAGCACGTCGGCGAGCTCCGGAGCCCGGCCGGGGTAGTCCGAGAGCCAGCCGCACACCGACGCGCGCACCGCGGGGTCGGGATCGCGGGCCAGCTCCGTCACCACCGCGAGGTTCCCGTCCCGGACCAGCAGCCCGTCCGGACCCCGCTCCAGGGCGTACAGCGCCATCACCCGGACCCGGGCGTCGGGATGCGTCCGGTACGAGAGCCCCAGCGCCTCGATCTGCGGACTCTCCTCCTGGGTCAGCGCGTTGAGCACCGCCGCGAGGACCTCCGGGTCGCGCTCCTCGGCGGCCCACGGGAACAGGTCGGGCGCGCGGCCCGCGAAGGGTTCGCGGAGGACCACCCGGCCGTCCTCGACGCGGGTCTCCCCCAGGATCATCCGCAGCAGTACGTCGGCGGCGAAGAGCCGGCGCAGCCGGTCGGGGTGCCGGGCCAGGGCCAGGGCTTCGGCCCAGGTCTCCTCGTCCATCGGGCCGGCGGCCACGGAGGCCGACGCCGACCAGACGGCGTGGTCCGGGTCGGGGCGGGTGAGCGCTCGCGCGCACAACTCGTCGAAGGGGGCGCGCGATCCGAAGCACTCCTCCAACTCGCTCAGCACGCCCGCGTGACCGTCCCGCACGGTCGCCCCGCCCAGCGTGAGCTGCTCGTAGTGGCAGGAGTGGGCGGTGTCCTCGACGCGCTCCCGCCGCACGGGCGCGGTGCTTCCGGTACGACGGCGCAGCCCCGCCTCCGTGCCGGTCCGGGTCCAGCGGCGGGCGCGGTCCAGCAACTCGGCGCGTACGGCCGGGTCTTCGGGGGGTTCCGGCGCGTACAGCAGTGCCCGCACCATCCCGACGCTGCCGCCGTCGACGGCCCATGTCAGCGGGGTACGGCGGTCCGCGCCGGCGTTCAGCAGCACCTCGACCACGGCGTCGTCGTACGCGGCGACGGCGAGACACAGCACGGGGACGCCGTCCGTGTCGTCGAGACCGTCGGGATCGGCACCGTCCGCGAGGAGCGCCTCGACGGCGCGGGCGTCTCCCTGTCGTACGGCCTCGCCGAGTGACCTCACGTGAGGTGTTTCCTCACTGCCCAAGAACCGTCGCCCCCGCCGCCGGGCCGGAGGCCGTGCGGACCGTCCTGCATGTGTCGGACGCCCTGAGGGCGGCCGCGATCGTCGTCGCGGACTCCGGGTCGCGGGCGAGGAACGCGGTCGTGGGGCCCGAGCCGGAGACCAGGCCGGTGAGGGCGCCCGCGGCGCGGCCCGCGGCGAGGGTGTCGGCGAGTTCCGGGAAGAGGGAGAGCGCGGCGGGCTGGAGGTCGTTGGAGACGGCCGCGGCGAGCGCGTCCGGGTCGCCCTTGGCCAGCGCGTCGAGCAGTTCCTCCGAGGCGACGGGCTCCGGGACGTCCCGCCCCTCGGCGAGCCGGTCGAACTCCCGGAACACCGCCGGCGTCGACAGCCCGCGCTCCGCCATCGCGAAGACCCACGAGAACGACCCGCCGACCTCCAGCGGCCGCAGCTTCTCCCCGCGTCCCGTCCCGAGCGCCGCCCCGCCCACCAGGCTGAACGGCACGTCACTGCCCAACTCCGCGCAGATGTCGAGCAGTTCCGCCCGGGACGCACCGGTCCCCCACAGCGCGTCGCAGGCCAGCAGCGCACCCGCGCCGTCCGCGCTGCCGCCCGCCATGCCCCCGGCGACGGGGATGTCCTTGGCGATGTGGAGGTGCACGGAGGGGTCGAGGCCGTGGCGTTCGGCGAGTGCCAGGGCCGCGCGCGCCGCGAGGTTCGTACGGTCGAGGGGGACCTGGCCGGCGTCGGGGCCCTCGCAGGTGATCCGCAGCTCGTCGGCCGGGGTGACGGTGACCTCGTCGTACAGGCCGACCGCGAGGAAGACGTTGGCCAGGTCGTGGAAGCCGTCGGGGCGGGCGGCGCCCACCGCGAGCTGGACGTTGACCTTGGCGGGGACGCGGACGGTGACGCTCACTGGTGACCGGGCTCCTTGTGCGCTGCGGACTCGACGTGCTCGGCGGGCTCGGACGTCCCGGTGCCCTCGGTGTGCGCGGCGCCTTCGGGGCTCCCGGTCTGCCCACCGTGCTCCGCGATGCGCGCGAACTCCTCCACCGTGAGCGACTCACCGCGGGCCTGGGGCGAGACTCCGGCCGCCACGAGGGCCTGTTCCGCAGCCGCTGCCGAGCCCGCCCAGCCGGCGAGCGCGGCCCGCAGGGTCTTGCGGCGCTGGGCGAAGGCCGCGTCGACCACGGCGAACACCTGCTCCTTCGACGCCGTCGTCTTGATCGGCTCGGTCCTTCTGGTCAGCGCGACCAGCCCGCTGTCGACGTTCGGCGCGGGCCAGAACACGTTGCGGCCGATCGACCCGGCGCGCTTGACCTCCGCGTACCAGTTCGCCTTCACGGACGGGACGCCGTACACCTTCGAGCCGGGGGCCGCGGCGAGCCGGTCGGCGACCTCCGCCTGGACCATCACCAGGGTGCGCTCGATGGTCGGGAAGGTGGCGAGCATGTGGAGGAGGACGGGGACGGCGACGTTGTAGGGGAGGTTCGCGACGAGTGCCGTTGGCAAGGGGGCCGGGAGGTGGGTGACCTGCATGGCGTCTTCGTGTACGAGGTGGAAGCGGGCCGCGCGGTCCGGCATGCGGGCGGCGATGGTGGCCGGCAGTGCGCTTGCGAGTACGTCGTCGATCTCTACGGCGGTTACCCGGTCGGCTGCTTCCAGGAGGGCGAGGGTGAGTGAACCCAGGCCTGGGCCTACCTCCAGTACGACGTCCTCGGGCTTCACCTCGGCGGTGCGGACGATCCTGCGGACCGTGTTCGCGTCGATCACGAAGTTCTGGCCGCGCTGTTTGGTGGGGCGTACGCCGAGTGCGGCCGCTAGTTCGCGGATGTCTGCGGCGCCGAGGAGGGCGTCTTGGGAGGGGCTGGTCACGGTTTAAGACTAGCTGCGGGCCGGTGGGGGCTTGTCGCGCAGTTCCCCGCGCCCCTAAAAGCTAAAAGCGCTCCAGTCACCCGTGCAGTCTTGAGCCGCAGTGCGGCCACGGACTCGCGCCCCTGTTCACGTACAGCTTCTTCGCCCTGAACGTCTGTTCCGCCGCCGGGGCGTCCTGGGGGCGGCCGGAGCCGCCGAGGCCCTGCCAGGTCCGGGTGTCGAACTGGTACAGGCCGCCGTACGTTCCCGAAGGGTCCACCGCGTCTGGGCGGCCGCCGGACTCGCAGGCCGCCAGGCCCTGCCAGTTCAGGTGGTCCGCGCCCTGGACCGAGGTCGGCAGGGGCTTCGTGCCGACCTTCACGATCTGGGTGCGGGGCTCGCGGACCACCTCCGTGCCGATCCGGCGCGGCTTCTGCCGGACGCCGTTGACGGTCCGGAGGGAGTACGTGACCCGGCGCAGGCCCGGCTGGCCCGCCTGCTCCACGGACTCCGTGCCCCGGAACAGCGAGGGGTCCTCCGTCCGCTCCACCCGGAACGGGATCCGCTCCTCGCGGACCTCCTTCGTGCCGGTGATCCGCAGGACCGTAACGGTCTGGCCGTCGCGCGGGAAGCTGCCCGGTGCCACCGAGGTGGTGTCCATGCCGCTGAGGGTGACCCCGGCCTCCTCCACGACCTCGGCGACCGTCGCCGCGTTGGTGCGGATGGTGCGGGCCCGGCCGTCCGCCATGACCGTCACCGACCGCTCGGTGCGCACGTCCAGCGCGAGCCCCTCGCGTCCGATGCGCCGGGAGCGCGAGGTGGAGACGTACGCGCCCTCCGCGCGCACCCCGAGCTGTTCGAGCGCCCCGTCCACCGTCCGCGCCGTCGTCCACACCTCGCGCCGGTGCCCGTCGAGCGTGAGCCGCACGGGACGGCCGTAGCGCACCGCGACCTCGTCCCCGCTGGCCAGCGCCTCATCGGGGGCGGGCGCGATCACGTCGTGCGCCCCCACCTCCACGCCCTCCTCGGCGAGCAGTTCGGTCACGTCGTCCGCGAAGGTGTGCAGGGTGCGGGGCTTGCCGTCGACGGTCAGCTCGATCGCCTTGTCCTTGGCGACGAACGCGGTGGTGCCGCCCGCGAGGAACGCGACGACCAGCGCCTGTGGCAGCAGTCGGCGCACGGTGCTGTCCGAGCGCTCCATGGAGCGGGTACGGCGTCGGCGCGCGGCCCGCCGGCTCGCACCGCCGCCGCCTGCGCCCCCGCCTCCCCCAGAGCGCGTGCCGGGTGCGGGCGCCGGGGTCTCGTAGGCGGGCCGGTAGGTGTCCTCGTACGGCGTCGCGTACGGGCCGTACACGAGGGTGTCCGGAACGGTCGGCGCCTCGGATCCGGCGTACGCCGGGGCGTCGTAGGGCTCGACGGGCGCGTAGGCCTCGTACGGCTCGTATGTCTCGTACTGGGATCTGCTCACGCCGACACGCTCCAGGGGTCCGGATCGGGCCCACAGAACCTAGCGGAGTGACCGTCACTCTCCAAAGCGACGCGGCTACCCGGAGTTACGTTCGAGACGGGCCGCCTCCGGGTCAGTACCCGAAGGCGCGTGCGGTGTTGGCGGCGAGTGCCGTGGCCAGCGCGTCCTCGTCGACCCCGCGCACGGCGGCCATCGCGCGGACCGTGACCGGAACGAGGTACGGGGCGTTGGGCCGTCCGCGGTAGGGCGCCGGGGTGAGGAAGGGCGCGTCGGTCTCCACCAGGAGCAGCTCCGGCGGGGCCACCGCGACCGCGTCCCGGAGGTTCTGGGCGTTCTTGAAGGTGACGTTGCCGGCGAAGGACATGAAGTACCCGGCGCGGGCGCAGATCTCGGCCATCGCGGCGTCACCGGAGTAGCAGTGGAAGACGGTGCGCTCGGGGGCGCCCTCCTCCTTCAGCACGCGCAGGACGTCCTCGTGGGCGTCGCGGTCGTGGATGACGAGGGCCTTGCCGTGCCGCTTGGCGATCTCGATGTGGGCGCGGAACGAGCGCTCCTGCGCCTCCTTGCCCCCGAGGCCGGTGCGGAAGTAGTCGAGACCGGTCTCGCCGACGCCCTTGACCTGCGGGAGTGCGGCCAGGCGGTCGATCTCGGCGAGCGCCTCGTCCAGGGCGCCCTCTCCGCCGGGAGTGCGCGCCCCCTGCCGCGACCAGCCGTCCGGGTCGCCGTGGACGATCCGGGGGGCCTCGTTGGGGTGCAGGGCGACGGTCGCGTGGACGGCGTCGTGCGCGGCGGCCGTCTCGGCGGCCCACCGCGAGCCCCGGATGTCACAGCCGACCTGCACGACCGTGGTCACCCCGACCGACGCGGCCTTCGCGAGCACCTCCGCCACGGTCCCGGACTGCATGTCGAGGTGGGTGTGGGAGTCGGCGACGGGCACCCGGAGGGGCTCCGGGAGCGGCGGCGCGGCGTTCCTGTCGGCCTTGTCGGCCTTGTCGGTGGAGGAGGGCATGGCCCAATCCTACGAAAGGACCATGCCCTCCTCGTCGGCGCCAAGGCCCGAGCTTGAGGGGGGAGTCAGCTCGCCTTGCGCTGGAACGGGTGAAGCAGGTCGGACAGGTGCCAGTGATGCCGTTCTACGACGTCCCCCGCCACCTCGGCCTCTCCGCCCTGCGCGGGCACCTCCGCCACCTCGACCGGACCGGCCTGCGGCACCTGCCGCTGGTGGCGGTAGGCCGCCTCGCGCACCGAGGACACCTGGCCCGCGGCCATGATGCGCACCACGTGCCCGTCGCAGTTCTGGCAGCAGGGCCGGCTCAGCGGGGAGGGCACGACCTGGCCGTTCGCGACGTACATCACGAACTCGTGGCCGCCGGCGTCACGGTGGTGCTCGATCTCGTACGACTGCTCCCAGCCGTGCCCGCACCGCATGCAGGCGAAGGAATACGACTCGTGGACGACTGCGGTCGCTCCGTCGCGAAGCGCGTGCTGCCCTGCGATCTCGCTCATGCCAGCTCCTCTGGTCCGCTGGACACCGGGACGGGTGCGTCCCTGCACTCCAGTGGACGCCTCCACGGGCCCGAACGCAGCAGCCCTGTCGAGTGTTGGAGCCGATTTGGACTTTCCTTGCCAAACCGCCTCGGCGCGCCGTCGTGGCCTTTGCTTTCCGAGACAGCCCTTTGCCCGCACATGGGGCGCACGCTCAGACGACATGCGCCCTGCTCAGAGGGGGTATGACCTACCTCACGCGCCTCATCCGGACGGCGCGTTCTTTGCTGCAACGACCGCATCGAACACGACCCTCTTGGGCACCCCCGCGTCCACCGCCACCGCGGCGATCGCCTCCTTACGGCGCTCCCCCGCCTCCTCGCGCACCCGCACCCGGCGCACCAGTTCGGCGTCGTCGATCTCCTCGGCGCCCTTCTCCGGCGCCCCCTCGACGACCACGGTGATCTCGCCGCGCACCCCCTCGGCCGCCCACACCGCGAGCTCCCCCAGCGGACCGCGCTTGACCTCCTCGTACGTCTTGGTCAACTCCCGGCAGACGGCGGCACGTCGGTCGGCGCCGAAGACCTCGGCCATCGCCGCGAGGGTGTCGTCGAGCCGGTGCGGGGCCTCGAAGTAGACGAGCGTGCGCCGCTCGCCCGCGACCTCGCGCAGCCGGGTCAGCCGCTCGCCCGCCTTGCGCGGCAGGAACCCCTCGAAGCAGAACCGGTCGACGGGCAGCCCGGACAGCGCGAGCGCGGTCAGCACGGCGGACGGCCCGGGTACGGCGGTGACGCGGATGTCCTTCTCGACCGCGGCGGCGACCAGCCGGTAGCCGGGGTCGGACACGGACGGCATCCCGGCGTCGGTGACGAGCAACACCCGTGCGCCGCCGACGAGTTCCTCGACCAGCTCGGGCGTACGGGCGGCCTCGTTGCCCTCGAAGTACGACACGATCCGGCCCTTGGGCGTCACGCCCAGCGCCTGCGTGAGCCGCCGCAGCCGCCGTGTGTCCTCGGCCGCGACGACGTCGGCCCCGGCGAGTTCCTCCGCGAGCCGGGGCGGCGCGTCCGCGATGTCGCCGATGGGGGTGCCCGCCAAAACAAGGGTTCCAGTCACGCCTTTCATCCTTGCAGGGACCGCCCGAACCGGACGCATCCGCCCATGCACGGGACTCACACAGCCCTGTTCCCTACGATGGCGCGGTGACCAGTACCGCGTCCTCCACGGACACCCGGCAGGACCAGGCCCCCCAGGACCGGCGGCCGTCGTGGCAGCAGAGGCTGCGCCGTTTCGGCTACACGGCCGCGCCCAGAAGCGATCTGCGCGACCGCCTGGTGCCGCCGTACGCCCAGCCCAGCCCGCGGATCTGGCAGATGCTCGGGGTCCCACCGGCGCTCGCGGACCGCGTCACCCGCTGGTCGGGCTGGATCGGCCCACTGCTGGTGACCCTGCTCGCGGGCGTGATGCGGTTCTGGCACCTGGGCCAGCCGAAGAAGGTGATATTCGACGAGACGTACTACGCGAAGGACGCGTGGGCGCTCGTCCACCGCGGCTTCGAGCTCAGCTGGGACAAGAACGTCGACAAGCTGATCATCTCCTCGAACGGCGACGTCCCCCTCCCGACGAACGCGGCGTACGTCGTGCACCCGCCCGTCGGCAAGTACGTCATCGGGCTCGGCGAGCTGATGTTCGGGCTCAATCCGTTCGGCTGGCGGTTCATGACCGCGCTGCTCGGCACGCTCGCGGTGCTCATCGTGTGCCGGGTGGGCCGGCGCATCTTCCGCTCGACGTTCCTCGGCTGCTTGGCGGGCGCGCTGATGGCGGTGGACGGGCTGGCCTTCGTGATGGCCCGCACCGCGCTGCTCGACGGCGTGCTGATGTTCTTCGTGGTGGCCGCGTTCGCCGCGCTGGTCGTGGACCGGGACAAGGCGCGCGAGAAACTCGCGGCCGCGCTGCCCGTGGACGCGGACGGCCGGCTGCGCCCCGACCCGGCGATCGGCGACAGGTTCCGGCTCGGCTGGCGGCCGTACCGCTGGCTGGCGGGCCTGCTGCTGGGCCTCGCCATCGGCACCAAGTGGAACGGCCTGTTCTTCCTGATCGCCTTCGGCATCATGGCGGTGCTGTGGGACGCGAACGCCCGCAAGGTCGCGGGGGCGCGCAACCCGTACGTCTCGGCGTTCATGTACGACGCCGGCATCGCGTTCCTCGCGATGGTGCCGGTCGCGGTCGTCACGTACTTCACCTCGTGGATCGGCTGGATCCTCTCCCCCGCGGACGGCACCGGCGGCTACTACCGCAACTGGGCGGCGACCGACGGCAAGGGCGGCAGCTGGACCTTCCTGCCCGACTGGCTGCGCAGCCTGTGGCACTACGAGCACGAGGTCTACAAGTTCAACGTCGGCCTGCACTCGCCGCACACGTACATGTCCAACCCCTGGAGCTGGATCGTCGACGGCCGCCCGGTCTCCTTCTTCTACGAGTCCCCCGACCCCGGCACGGACGGCTGCCCAGTGAACGCGGGCGAGAAATGCGCCCGCGAGGTCCTGGCCATCGGCACGCCACTGCTCTGGTGGGCGGCCTGCTTCGCGATCCTCTACGTCCTGTACCGCTGGTTCTTCCGCCGCGACTGGCGAGCGGGCGCGATCGCCTGCGCCATCGCGGCGGGCTACCTCCCCTGGTTCAACTACCAGGAACGCACGATCTTCTTCTTCTACACGATCGTCTTCCTCCCGTTCCTGTGCCTGGCGGTAGCCATGCTGGCCGGCGCCTTGATCGGCCCACCACGCTCGTCGGAAACCCGCCGAGTGGCCGGCGCCACGGCCGCGGGTGTCCTGGTTCTTTTGATCACCTGGAACTTCATCTACTTCTGGCCGCTGTACACGGGGACGTCTATCCCGATCGATGATTGGCGGTCGCGGATGTGGATCGATACGTGGGTCTAGCCGCGCCCTGCTGCGTCCACACGGCGGGCCAGGCCCCGCAGCTCCTCCCGCAACCGTGCCGCCTCCGGGCCGTTCAGTTCCGTTGCTGCCAGCAGGGCTCCTGGGACGCGGGTCGCGCGTGAGCGGAGTTCCTCTGCGCGGCCCGTGCAGGCGACGCGTACCGAGCGTTCGTCGTTCGGGGCGCGTTCCCGGTGTACCAGGCCCGCGCTCTCCAGCCGTTTGAGGAGCGGCGAGACCGTGCCGTAGTCCAAGCGGAGCGCCGCCGTGAGGTCCTTCACCGAGGTCTCGCCGCGTTCCCACAGGACCAGCAGGACCAGGTACTGCGGGTACGTGAGGCCGAGTTCGTCGAGGAGTGGACGGTACGCGGCGGTCACCGCGCGCTGGGCGGCGTACAGGGCGAAGCACAACTGGTCGTCCAGTAGGAGCGACCCGGTGTCCTCTTCGTTAGTCACGCGCCCATTGTCACGGACCGCGGGTCGAAGCCGAACGGCAACTCCAGGCGGTGCGCCCGCATCAGGTCGTCGTCGGAGAGCAGCCCGCCCGTGGGGCCGTCCGCGGCGATCGTGCCCTCGCTCAGGATCAGTGCGCGTGGGCACAGTTCCAGGGCGTAGGGGAGGTCGTGTGTGACCATCAGGACCGTCACGTCCAACGACCGCAGGATGTCGGCGAGTTCGCGTCGGGACGCCGGGTCCAGGTTGGAGGACGGCTCGTCCAGGACGAGGATCTCCGGCTCCATCGCCAGGACCGTCGCGACCGCCACCCGGCGGCGTTGGCCGAAGGAGAGGTGGTGCGGGGGGCGTTCGGCGAACTCCGCCATGCCTACCCGTTCGAGAGCGGTCCGCACCCTCGCCTCCAGCTCCGCCCCCTTCAGACCCGCCGCCGCCGGGCCGAACGCCACGTCCTCGCGCACCGTCGGCATGAAGAGCTGGTCGTCCGGGTCCTGGAAGACGATGCCGACCTTGCGGCGGATCTCCGCCATGTTCCGTTTGTCC
Organism: Streptomyces sp. NPDC047072; assembly: GCF_040643855.1. Lineage (NCBI taxonomy): Bacteria > Bacillati > Actinomycetota > Actinomycetes > Kitasatosporales > Streptomycetaceae > Streptomyces > Streptomyces sp. NPDC047072. The sequence continues at coordinate 50,881 of NZ_JBEYVC010000003.1, forward strand.
ACGGGCAGTCCGGCGACCTCGACCGTGCCCACCCCGCCGCCGAGGATGCCGTTGAGGTGCAGGACCAGCGTCGTCTTGCCCGCGCCGTTCGGCCCGAGCAGCGCGACCCGTTCACCGCGCGCGATCGTGAAGTCCACGCCGAACAGCGCCTGATGACCGTCGGGATAGGCAAAAGCGAGGCCGGAGACCTCCAACGAAACAGTGCTCACAGCGTCCATCCCAACACGCAGACCAGCAGAGCGGCGACGGGGAGCACCGCAGCGTACGTCCACTGCGCCCGCGACGCCGTCACCTCGTCGATCACCGGCACCGAACCGGCGTACCCCCGGCTCACCATGGCCAGGTGCACGCGCTCGCCACGCTCGTAGGAGCGGATGAACAGCGCCCCGGCCGACTTCGCGAGCACGCCCCAGTGCCGTACGCCCCGCGCCTCGAACCCCCGCGACTCCCGCGCGATCCGCATCCGCCGCATCTCGTCGGTGATGACATCGCCGTAGCGGATCATGAACGACGCGATCTGCACCAACAGCGGTGGCAGACGGAGGCGTTGGAGACCCAGCAGCAGCGCGCGCAGTTCCGTGGTGGAGGCCAGCAGGACCGAGGCGGCGACCCCGAGCGTGCCCTTGGCGAGCACGTTCCACGCGCCCCACAGGCCGTTCACGCTCAACGACAGCCCGAGCACCGAGACCCGCTCGCCCTCCGCGACGAACGGCATCAGCACCGCGAACGCCACGAACGGCACCTCGATCAGCAGCCGCTTCAGCAGGAAGGCGGCCGGCACACGGGCGACGTACGCGACGACGCCCAGGAGGACGGCGTACAGCCCGAACGCCCACATCGCCTCCCGCGGGGTCGAGACGACGACCACCACGAAGGCGAAGACCGCGGCGAGTTTCGTGTGCGGCGGCAGGGCGTGCACGGGCGAGTGCCCGTGCCGGTACAGCCTGTGCGCGTGTCCGGCGCCCACGTCAGACGCCCGACGCTTCGGCCGTACGACGCCTGCGGACCACCCAGAACACCCCGCTGCCCGCGACGACGGTCGCCCCGACACCGAGAACGCCCGCCAGCCCCCCGGACAGGCGGGCGTTCTCGACATCCTTGACGCCGTAGTCGGCGAGCGGCGAGTCCGCGGAGGCGTGCTCCTCGGTCCTCGCGTCGATGCCCTTGTCGGCGGCGACCTTCTCCAGCCCGTCGGGGCTGGCGGAGGCGTAGAAGCTGACGAACCCGGCGAGGACCAGGGAGGTGGCGAGGCCGGTGATCCACAGCCCACGGCGGGAGGTACGCGCGGCCACGGGCTCGGCGGCCGGTACGTCCACCAACTCGCCGCCGACCCGCAGCTTGAGCTTCTGCTGGAGCCCCCGCGCGCCGTACACCAGGTCAGGGCGTACGGCGACGACAGCGCCGACCGTCAGCGCGGTGATCGCGGCCTCGCCGACGCCGATCAGGACGTGGACGCCGATCATCGCCGTGGCGACCTTGCCGATCGAGACGTCGGTGGTGCCGCCGAGCGCGTAGATCAGGGTGAAGGCGAGGGCCGCGGCCGGTACGGAGAGCAGCGCGGCCACGAAGGAGGCCGCGGTGATCGAACTCCGCCCGCGCGGAAGGATCTTGACCAGGCCGCGGAAGACGGCGTACGCGACGACCGTGGTGACGACGGCCATGTCCGTGATGTTCACGCCGAGCGCGGTCAGACCGCCGTCCGCGAAGAGGATGCCCTGCATCAGCAGGACCACCGACACACACAGCACACCCGTATAGGGACCTACGAGGATCGCGGCGAGCGCTCCGCCCAGCAGATGTCCGCTGGTTCCCGCGGCGACGGGGAAGTTCAGCATCTGCACGGCGAAGATGAACGCCGCCACCAGACCGGCCAGCGGCGCGGTGCGTTCGTCCAGCTCGCGGCGGGCGCCGCGCAGGCTCACGGCGACCGCGGCCGCGGCGGCGACTCCGGTCGCGGCGGAGATCGGGGCGTCTATGAATCCGTCAGGCACATGCACCGTTCGATGATAGTGGCTTGTTGCGAACCAGTTGCAAGAGCGGTGCGTGAGGAACAGCATCTTCTTCCCGGCGGGCGCCTTCCGGGAAATGTGCGACATTGGAGAGGGGGTGGACGCACAGCTTCCACACAGGTGACAGAGCGTGAGAGGGTCGTCACGATGTCCGTAGTCGAACAGTACGCCCGAGCACACATCGTCACGGACGACGACGTCGTCGAGGACCACGCGGTCCCGGTGGCCCTGCGCTACGACCCCGAGACCGACCCGCGCTCCGTCCGGTTCGGCCTGCCCGGCAGCCATGAGTGGACGTTCTCCCGGGCCCTGCTCGAACAGGGACTGCGCGCGCCCGTCGGCAGCGGAGAGGTCCGCGTGTGGCCGTGCGGGCGCGTCCAGGCGGTCGTGGAGTTCCACTCCGCGCAGGGCGTCTCGGTGGTGCAGTTCGAGACGAAGGCCCTGCTCCGCTTCCTGCGCCGGACCTATACGGCGGCGCCGGGCTCAGCCACCCAGCTTCAGACCCCCGGCTCAGCCGCCCAGCTTCAGCAGTGACGCCACGATCGGCCCGGACGTGTCGGCGCCGTGGCCGCCCGCCTGGACCACGCCCGCGGCCGCGAGGTCGCCGCGATAGGCGGTGAACCAGCCGTTCGGCTTCTCCTGGCCGTCGACCTCCGCGGAACCGGTCTTCGCGCCGACGTTGCCGGTCACCCCGGACATCGGCTCGGCCGCCGTACCGTAGGCCGCCGTGTAGGCCATCAGCTCGCGCAGCTGCGAGAGCGTGTCCGCGGACATCGTGCGCGAGGCCGTGGCCAGCTTGCGGTGGTCGACGTCGGGCGAGACCAGGTACGGCTGCCGGAAGGTGCCGGACTCGATGGTGGCGGCCACCGACGCCATGTTCAGCGGGTTCATCCGGACCCCGCCCTGTCCGATCAGCGAGGCCGCCTTCTGTGCCGCGGTCTGCACCGGCACCGATCCGTCGAAGGACGGGACGCCGATCGCCCAGTCGTTCAGGGACAGTCCGAAGACCTGCTGGGCCTGCTTGGTCAGGCTGTCGTTGTCCAGCTTGCCCGCCTGGCTGATGAAGGCGGTGTTGCAGGAGCGGGCGAAGCTCGCCTTGAAGGTGCCGCCCTTGATCTCGAACATGTCGTCGTTGTGGAACTTCCAGCCGCCGTACGTGAAGTACTTCGGGCACGGATGCGCCTTGTCCGCCGAGGCCAGGCCCTTCTCGATGAGCATCGAGGAGGTGATGGTCTTCATCGTGGAGCCCGGGGCGAGGGAGCCCAGGAAGGCGGTGTTGAAGCCGGGGCTGGCGTTGGCGACCGCGAGGATCTCACCGGTCGAGGGGCGCAGGACGACGACGGAGGAGCGGGCCTGCGTCTTGACCTGACGCTCGGCCGCCGCCTGGAGCGTCGGGTTGAGGGTCGTCTTCACCGTGCCGGGGGTGCCCTTGCTCAGCGCCACCAGCGTCTTGTCGGAGGACTTGGAGCCCTTGGCACGCACCACCCGCAGCTCGACGCCCGCCTTGCCGCCGGCCTTCTTGCCGTACTTCTCGCGCAGACCGTCGATCACCGTGCCCAGCGAGGGGTACTCGGCCGCGGTCAGCTCGTCGCCGTCCCGGTCGAGCGCCTTGACCGGCGGGGTCCCGGACTCGCCGGTGACCAGGGTGTCGCCGTCCTTGAGGTCGGGGTGGAGGACCGAGGCGTGCCAGTCGACCCGCGGCTCGCCGGTCGTGGCGGAGCGCACCACGGTCAGTGAACTCTTGTACGCCAGCGGCTTCTTGAGGCCCTTGTACGACACCGTGGCCTGCACGGAGTAGGCGATCTTGTCGCCGGTGCGGGCGCCGGGGGTGACGGTGACGCCGGTGAGGTGGGCGTCCTTGGTGTACCCGGTGAGCAGGGCGGTGGCGGCCTTGGTGTCGTCGGTGGCGGCCGCCGCCACGGCGGGCTTGCCCTGCTGCCAGGCGGTCAGGAACCGCGTGGCGGTCGCGGTGACCTCGACGGCCGACAGGGGGCCGGTCTTGATCGCCTTCTGGTCGGCGGCCGCGGACGTGTTCTGTGTCCGGTCGTCGGCCGCCGCCCCGCCGCCGTACAGCGCGTAGACGCCGAAACCGGCGCCGCCGACGACCACGGCGATCATCCCGCCGATCACGGCGGGCTTGGTCTTCCGTCGCTCGGCGGCGACGCGCTTCCTGTTACCCACGACTGACGCTTCCTCCGCGCTTTCCCAGGGTCCCCGTTGCCCTCATCCACCCCAACGACGGCAACAGCCTAGAGTCCCTCTCCCGCGCGGGTGATATCAGCCTGCCGCTCGTAGCACAGCTGCGACAATCGGCCCCGCCGCGTCGGCGCCGTGGCCGCCCTCCTCGGTCATCGCGGCGGCCGCCACGTCGTTGCGGAAACCGGTGAACCAGCTGTCGGAGACGGCCTGTCCGTCGACCTCCGCCGAGCCGGTCTTGGCGCCGAAGTCCCCGCGCATCCCGGCCATCGCGTTCATGGCCGTGCCCTGCGTCGCGGTCAGGTGCATCATCTGCTTGAGCTGCGAGGACGTACTGGCCTTCAGCCCCTCGGCGGTGGCCAGTTGCCGGTCGTCGAGCTTCGGGGAGACCAGGTAGGGCTGGCGGAAGCTGCCGGTGATGGCGGTGGCCGTCACCGAGGCCATGTTCAGCGGGTTCATCTGGACCTGGCCCTGGCCGATCATGTTGGCCGCGCGGTCCGGGCCGCTGACGGCGGGCACCTTGCCGTCGAAGGAGACGATGCCGGTCTTCCAGTCCTCGCCGATGCCGAAGTGGTCCTGGGCCTCCAGGGTCAGCGACTCGTCGGTGAGCGGCTTCTTGTCGACGAGGTTGATGAAGGCGGTGTTGCAGGAGCGCAGGAAGCTGTTGGCGAGGGTCGCGCCCGGGTTGGGGTCCATGCCCTTGAGGTTCTTGAAGGTCTGCCCCTGCCAGAAGGCGGTGGGCGTGCACGGCGCCGGGCCGGTCATCGAGGTCACGCCGTTGTCGATGAGCATCGCCGAGGTCATGATCTTCATGGTGGAGCCGGGGGGCTTGGTGCCCTCGAAGGCCGCGTTGAAGGCGTCCTTGCGGTTGTTGGCCACGGCGAGCACCTCGCCGGTGCTGGGCTTGACCGCGACGAGCGAGGACTGGCCGTACAGCTTCACGGCCTTCTCGGCGGCGGCCTGCGCGGTCGGGCTGATGGTGGTCCTCAGCTTGCCCGGGGTGCCCTCGGAGAGCGTCAGCAGCGAGGTGTCGGGCTGGGCCTGCTGGTCCGGGTGCCGGATCACCAGCTCGATGCCGGGGGTGCCGCCCGCCTTGTCGCCGTACCGGGAGCGCAGGGCGTCGATGATCCCGCCCAGCGAGGGGTACTTCTCCTTCGTCAGCACCGAGCCGTCGCGGCCCACCGCCTCGATGGGCGGGCTCGCCGCGGTGTCGGTGAGGAGGGTGTCGTCGCGCTGGAGCTTCGGGTACACGACCGAGGGCTGCCAGTCGACCAGCGCGCGCCCGGTGGTCAGCCCGCGCACGACGGTCAACTTGCTCTCGTATTCCAGGGGCTTGGACTTCCCCTGGTACGACACCGTGGCGTTCACGGTGTACGGCACGGTCCTGCCGGTCGCCTTGCCGGGCGTGATGCGGACGTCGCCGATGTGGCCGGCGGCCTTGTACGCGGTGAACAGCTGCTGGGCCACCGTGGCGTTGTTGGTGAAGCTTCCGGCGGCCTTCGCGTCGCCCTTCTCCCAGGCGGCGAAGAACTCCTTCGTGGTCTTCGCGACCTCGTCCGCGTCGGGCGGCCCGCTGCGCTTGGCGTCGCCGATCCCGCTGCCGTCGCCGCCCAGCGCGGACACGACGTTGTACGCCCCGTATCCGGCCCCGCCGACCATCACGGCGAACACCGCGCCGATGACGGCGGCCTTGACCCCCTTGGCCATGGAACTGGTCCCCTCCCGATACCCCGTTTCTGTGGGCACTCTAGGCGGGCGGTGTGACAGCCGGGGTGAGAGTTCCGTGATTTCTCAGGCCCGGGCGTCCGCCGGTCACGAGCCGACGCGTACCCGCGGTTACTACCCCCTGGTAATCCCGCCCGACCTACCGGCCGGTACCTTGTGCACGATGTTCTTGTGTGCGTCTGTTCTGGGGGGAGCCAGCCATGAGTGACGACACCGCCGTCGACACCAGACCTACGAAGATCATGTACGTCGCCGAGGCCACCGCGCACGGCGGTCGGGACGGCTTCGTCACCAGTCAGGACGGGCAGATCGAGCTGAAGGTCGCGATGCCACCGGCGCTCGGCGGGGACGGCAACGGCACCAACCCGGAGCAGCTGTTCGCGGCCGGCTACAGCTCGTGCTTCCACAACGCGCTGATCCTCGTCGGCAACCGCGCGGGCTACGACCTCACCGGCTCGACGGTCGCCGCGAAGGTCGGCATCGGCCCGAACAAGACCAAGGGGTACGGCCTCGCGGTCGCCCTCAGCGTCTCCCTCCCGGTCCTCGACCCCGGCCTCGCCGAGAAGCTGGTCGACGCGGCCCACGAGGTCTGCCCCTACTCCAACGCGACCCGCGGGAACATCGACGTGACCATCCTGCTTGGGTGAGTGTAGGGAGCACCCGCACGCAGGAGGAGCACGGACGTGGACGTGAGCGGCACGGTGGACGATGGGTTCGAGCCGGTCAGGGACGCGTTCGTCAGGAATTTCGAGGGGCTCGGGGAGCGGGGGGCCGCGGTCGCCGTCTATCGCGGTGGGCGCAAGGTCGTGGACCTTTGGGGCGGTACCAAGGATGTCGACGGCATCGCCCCCTGGGAGCGTGGGACCGCTCAGATCGTGCGGTCGGCCACCAAGGGGGTCGCCGCCGTCGTACCGCTGCTGCTGCGTCAGCGGGGGCTGCTGGATCTGGACGCGCCGGTGGGTGAGTACTGGCCGGAGTTCAAGGCGGCCGGCAAGGAGCGGGTGCTGGTGCGGCACGTGCTGAATCACCGGGCCGGGCTGCCCGTGCTGGACCGGCCGCTCACACCCGAGGAGTCCCTGGACCCGGCCAAGGGGCCCGCCGCCGTCGCCGCGCAGGCGCCCGTCTGGGAGCCCGGCACGGATCACGGGTACCACGCGCTGACGTACGGCTGGATGCTGGACGAGCTGGTGCGCCGGGTGAGCGGGGTCGGGGCCGGTGAGTGGATCGCGCGCGAGATCGCCGGGCCGCTCGGCGCCGGGTTCTGGCTCGGGCTGCCGGTGGCGGAGGAGGCGGCCGGGCGGACCGGGCGGGTGGGCCGTATCGAGGCGCCCGAGCCCAGCGGTGCCCTGCGCGCCCGTCCCAAGCGGTCCGTCACCGAGGCCTACGAGGACCCCGGCTCCCTCACCCGCCGCGCCTTCGCCGCCATCACCCCCTTCCCGGACCAGAACGCCCCCACATACCGGGCAAGCGCCCTGCCCGCGACGAACGGCATCGCGACGGCCGACGGGCTGGCGCGCATCTATGCGGCGCTGATCGGTGCGGTCGACGGGGCCGGCGGGGTCGACGCGACCGAGGGGGGTGAGCGGGCCCGCGCGGCCGACGGAGTCAACCGGGCCGACGCGACCGACGGAGGCGAGCGGGTCCACGCGACCGACGGTGCCGACGGGGTCGACCGGGTCCGCGCGGCCGACACGACCCCCGCTCTGTTCAGCGCCGGCACCCTCGCCCGCGCCCGCGCCGAGGAGTCGGCCGGGCCCGATCGGGTTCTTGTCGTCAACACCCGCTTCGGGCTCGGCTACATGCTGCACGGCAGTGCCTCGCCGCTCCTCGGCCCCGGCTCCTTCGGGCACCCCGGCCGCGGCGGTTCCCTCGGCTTCGCCGACCCGGAGACCGGCATCGCCTTCGGCTACGTCACCAACGGCTTCCGCAAGACGGTGACCGCGGATCCGAGGGCGCAGGCGCTGGTTCGGGCCGTGCGGAACGTCGTACACCCATAGGTCAGACGTGGATCGGGTGCGACGTCCGTCCCGACGCCGAGTCGATCTCGCCGTGCGCCTTGGTCAGCAACTGCATGGCGATCTCGTTCAGCGCCCGCGCCCCGGCGATCTCCTCGCCCACCCGCGGCTGGTCAGAGTCGACGCGGTGGCGGCTGGCCCGGCCGTGGGCCCGTACCTCGGACCCGTCGGGCAGGCGGACCAGCGCGACCGCCTCCGTGTGCTGCCCGTCCTCCCGGAACTCCAGCTCCACGTGCCATCCCACTGTGCTGTGCGTCATGACGGTCACCTCCGGAACCCTCTGCTTCCAGAGTGCTCCCGCGCGGACCCCGATGCACGAATCCGGCGCCGGGTTGCTATTGCGCATATCACGGGCGTCATCACCCCGCTTTCCCGGCGGCAACCCGCACCATGACGAACATGGTTCTTCGACGTCCGGCGCTGCGCGCGTCGCTCGCCGCCCTGCTGCTCGCCGGGGTCACCGGTCTCACCGGGTGCGGCACGGCCGACGGCGGGATCCGGAGCGAGGGTCCGGCGCCGTCGCGGATCCCCTGGTCGGGACCGGTGTACGTGCTGGACTGGAAGTCGCTGGCCTGGCAGCGCCCGGACACCCTGGACCTGACGGCGAACACCGTTCTGTGGGACGTGACCTGGCACGGCTGGGGCTCGCCCCGCGCCACCGGCACCGGCTCGGTCCTCGACCTGCCCTGTCTCTCGGGCTGCCCGCACGGCGACTACCCGAGCTATCCCGTCAGGATCGTCTTCAGCGGGCTGGTCAAGCGCCAGTACGCGGCCTACTACAGCCACGCGGCCGTCACCCCCGTCCGGCCCCCGGCCCCGGACTGGGCGGAGGACGTCCACGCCGTACGACTGCACGTGGCCAAGCCCTGACAACGTTGCCCACCGAGGAGGGACCCCCCATGCACGAGATCCTGCTCGTCGAGGACGACGAGATGATCCGCGAGGCCACCCGGCTCACCCTGGAGGGCCACGGCTACCGCGTCCGTACGGCGGCCGACGGCGTCGCCGGGCTGGCGATGTTCCGTGCGTCCCCGCCCGACGCGGCCGTCCTGGACATCATGCTGCCGGGCCTGAACGGAGTGAGCCTCGCGGGCCGGATCCGCGAGGAGTCCGGAGTGCCGGTGCTGCTGCTCTCCGCGCGCAACGACCCGGTGGACGTGGTGATGGGCCTGGAGGCGGGCGCCGACGACTACGTGACCAAGCCGTTCGACGGCTCGGTGCTGGTCGCCCGGATCCGCTCCCTGCTGCGCCGCGCGGCCCCCGCCGAGACCTCGCCCGCGCGGGACGACACGTTGCGCTTCGGCGATCTCGCCTTCTGCCCGGTGACGCTGGAGGTGCGGCGGGACGGCCGTCTCCTCGCCCTGACCACGACCGAGCTGAAGCTGCTGCGGGAGTTCACCGCGGCGGCCGGCACCGTCCTCACCCGCGACCTGCTCCTGGAGCGGGTGTGGGACTACGCCTGGTCCGGCGACACCCGGGTCGTGGACGTCCATGTGCAGCGGCTGCGCGCCAAGATCGGCCGGGACCGGATCGAGACGGTCCGCGGCTTCGGCTACAAGCTGGTCGGGTAGCCGCCGGTGAACGTCGGGACGAAGGTCGCGCTCGCCGTCGCCGCGGCCGCCGTGACGGTGGCGGCGACGAGCGGCGTCCTGGTGCACCGCGTCACGGCCGCGGACCAACTCTCCACCGCCCGCTCCGAGTTGGACGGTCGGCTGATGAGCGACGCCTACGACTACTACGCGGCCCGCAAGTCGCCCGCCCGGCTCAACCCGCGCGACCTGCCCGGCCCGGTGAAGCACGCCGTGGACAAGGGCGTCCGCGTGACCTACCTGGACCACGGCACGCTCTGGGCGGCGACCCGGGTCGCGGACGGCGAGGTGCTCACCCTGTCGCGGTCCTACGCGCCCGAGGAGCGCTCCCTGGCCGCGCTGGACCGGACCCTGCTGGGGGTGGGCGCGGCCGCGACCGTCCTGGTGTCCCTCGCCGGGCTGCTGCTCGGGCTGCGCATGGGCCGCCGGGCCACGGCGGCCGCCCGGACCGCGGAGTCCATCGCCGACGGCGACCTCGACGCCCGGGTCCGGCCCGGCGGCCGGGACGAGATCGCCCGGCTGTCGGCGTCCGTGGACACCATGGCGGACGCGCTCGGCGCCCGTCTGGAGGCCGAGCGCCGGGTGACCGCGGACATCGCGCACGAGCTGCGCACCCCGGTCGCGGGCATGACGACGGCGGTCGGGCTGCTGCCGGCGGGCCCGGCGACGGACCTGATGAAGCGCTCCCTGGACAATCTGCGCGGGCTGGTCGAGGACGTGCTGGAGGTGGCCCGCCTGGACGCCCAGGTGGCCGTCCTGGAGACGGAGGAACGGCAGGTCAGCGCGATGACCCGGCGGGCGGTCGCGGGGTCGGCGGAGGTGGGGCTGCGGATCGTCGAGGACGCGGTGGTCACGACCGACCCGCGCCGCGTCGAGCGGATCCTCGCCAACCTGACCGCCAACGCCCTGCGGCACGGCGCCGCGCCGGTCGAGGTCGAGGTGGACGGCCCGGTGGTCCGCGTCCGCGACCACGGCGCGGGCTTCCCGGCCGACCTGCTGGCGGTCGTGCACACCTCCGGCCCCCAGCGTTTCCGTACGACGGCCCCGGGCGCCGGGACGGGCCTGGGGCTGACGATCGCCGTGGGCCAGGCCCGGCTGCTGGGCGCCCGCCTCGCCTTCCGGAACCGTCCGGAAGGCGGGGCGGAGGCGGTGCTCACGCTGCCTGGCCCGTCCTCATCGTGAGACCTGGTCCGTCCTCATCGTGAAGCCGCCCTCCCGGGAGACGGTGTCGACGATCGCCAGGAAGGTCGCCAGCTGCCGCGGCTCCTCGTCGGCGAGCAGCTGACCGGCGTCCCGGACGAGGACGGTCAGCGGGCCCACGGTGAGCAGGCACTCCTCGAAGGCGTCCCAGTTATGCCCGAAGTAGTCCGGGAAACCGAGGACTTGGGCCCACTCGGCGAAGAGGTCGACGGTGGTACGGCAGCGGCTGCCGCGGATCTCGTTCACCAGCGGCCGAGGTAGTGGAAGGAGCCGTAGTGGTCGAAGGTCGCGTAGACGTGGCCGTTGCGGACGTTGCGGACGATGCGCTCCCGGCCCCGGTTGGCGGTGGTGGTGCTCCAGGAGTTGACGTCGTACTCGCGGTAGACGCTGTTGGAGCCGCTCGCGTTGCTCTGGGTGACGTGGTGGGACTCCTCCAGGTTCTGGATCCGGTGGTCGCGGTCCTGGAAGACACCGCCGTAGACGATGTAGTGGTGGACCGGGCGCCAACTGCTGCCGGTCTCGAAGTGGTACCAGGCGCGGGCGTTCGCGCTGGTGTTGCCGGGCCAGCCCTGGCCGGGGTAGCCGGTCTCGCCGCGCATCACGAGGTGGTAGCGGTCGCCGGCGGCGTTGCTGATGCCCTCGTTGTTCCAGAACTGGGCCGCGGTGGTCGCGCCCCGCCACTGCTGGGTGGAGATACCGGCGGGCTGCGTTCCGCGCGCCGGCAGGGGGTCGGCGGCCGGTCCGGGCGCCGGGCAGGTCTGGCCGGGGACGGTCTGGCAGCTGGGCTCCTCGGTGGCGTGCGCGGTGGCGGCGACGCCGACCGAGCCGAGCGTGAGGCCGAGCAGCAGGGCCGGGACCGTGGCCTTGCGGGCGCGGCTCTTCAGCCGGGAGGACAGGGACATCGTGACTCCTCGGGATGTCGGGATCCGGCCGGGGCGGTGTGCCCCGGCCGAGCCCAAGGAGACCGGCCGTACGTCTCGTCGGTCCGGCGGCCACATCACAGATGGCCGCCGGAAACGACGTACGGCTGTTACAGAACCGTCAGTTGTCGGAGTCCGACGACGGCAGGTACGCGCCCGGGACGTCGTTCGGCGCGTAGACCTTCTTGTCGCCGGGGTACGGCTTGGTCCAGCTGTGGGTCTGGTACCAGGTGTAGCGGTTCATCTGCTCGGGGTTGGCGTAGTCGGGGACCGCGTGCGCGCCGGTCAGGCGCTGGTGGGAGGCCCAGGTCTGCCACTCGGCGGCGACCTGCTGTGCGGCCTGCGGTACCGCCGTGGTGGTCGGTGCCGGGGCCGCGTCGGTGTCCTGGGCGGCCGGGGTGTCCGCGCCGCAGGAGGGCGTGGGGCTCACGCCGAGGGTCAGCGAGGTGCGGTTGGGGACGGCCGTGAACGGGGTGGTGTCGGCCTTGCCCGTGAACGCCCCGAACATCGGGGTGGCCGCGCTGTCCTTCTGGTTCATCGGGTGGATCCCGAGGATCTGCTCGACCGTGCGGATCATGGTGATCTGCGTGTAGTAGTGGCTGTCGACGGTGCCGTGCTGGGCGTAGGGGCTGATGATCTGGACCGGGGCGCGGTGGCCGTCGACGTGGTCGAGGCCGTTCTGGGAGTCGTCCTCGACGACGAAGATCGCCGAGTCCTTCCAGTACTTGCTGTGGGAGATCTCGTCGACCATCCGGCCGACCGCGAGGTCGTTGTCGGCGACCTCGGCGGCCGCGTTGGCCGGGCCGCCGGTGTGGTCGTTGGAGAACCAGAACATGTTCAGGTTCGCCGGGCCGTTCTTCTCGAAGTCCTGCTGCCAGATCTGTTCCTTGTAGATGTCCGGGACGTCGAGGTCGAACATCGGGAAGCCCTGCACGGAGACCTTGTTGAGGGACGGGATCGCCGAGCCGGTCTGGATGGGGTACTGGGTCTGCGCCCCGGTCGCGGCCATGGTCTTGGAGTCGCAGTAGAGGTTCTGCCAACTCGCCCCGGCCGGCTTGGACTCGGTGGACTGGAACTCTCCGAAGTCCTTGACCGACTCGCCGGCCGCCTGCGCGCCGGTCCACAGGAACCCGGACTTCTGGTGGCCGAGGACGTCGTTCTCGGTGTCGTAGCTGCGGGTGTACTCACCGGCGGAGGACTCGGTGTACTCCGGGTTGTCCGACTGCATCAGCCAGTTGTGGCCCTCGGCGGAGTTGGTGCCGATGTCGTAGAAGTTGTCGTAGAGCCCGAACTGCTCGGCCAGGGCGTGCTGGTTGGGGGTGACGTTGGCGCCGAAGGTGGTGAGCGCGGAGTCGCCGTCGCCCTGCGGGAGGTCGCCGTAGACCTGGTCGTAGGTGCGGTTCTCCTTGACCAGCAGGAAGACGTGCTTGATGGTCGAGGGGTCGCCGAGGCGGGCGGGGACGGGGACGGGCCTGGCGTTCTTCGCCGTGTTCTTCGCCGTGCGGACCGAGCCCGGAGTCCAGCCGTTCTGCTGGAAGACCTTCGCCGTCTGGGACTTGATGACCAGGTCGCTCGGCAGCGTGAACTGCGTGAGGCTCGACGTGGTGTCGTGGGTGCCGTGGCCGGAGGCGGTGGTGGGCCGACGGGCGTCTATGCCACGGGTGTTGGAGACGACGACCTTCTTGCCGACGGTGGTGATCTCGGCGGGGAAGTAGTCGGTGGGGAGCAGGCCGACGTAACTGGCGGGCTCCTGCGCGGACTTGTACCGGTAGACGGCGACCGCGTTGGCGCGGCCCAGTGTCACCAGCAGGCGGCCGTCGTCGGTGAGGGTGACCGCGTCGGGCTCGTAGCCGACCTTCGCCTCGGGCCACGGCTGGGTGGCGATCGTCTGGACGACCTTGTCCTTGCGGGTGTCGATCACCGAGACGGTGTTGTCGGCGGTGTTGGTGACGAACACCGTGCCGTGCTTGGCGTAGACGGCGGTGGGGTGCAGGCCGACGGTGATCGTGCCCACAGCGGCCGAGGGAGCGGCCGTGTCGATGACGCTGACCGTGCCGCTCGTCGAGGCGCCGGTGTCGGGGTTGGCGGGCACCTGGGTGCCGTACGAGTTCATGGTGGTGTCGCCGGGCTTCGCCGGGCGGCCGCCCTCGTTGCTGACGTACAACTTCCCGCCGACCAGGGCGAGTCCGCGTGGCGCGTTGCCGACCGCCCAGGTCTGCTGGACGGTTCCGGTCGCCGCGTCCAACGCGACCACCTTGTTCTGGCCGTTGACCGCCGCGTACACGGTGGAGCCGTCGGGCGAGAAGACGGCCGCGCCCACGAGGGCCTGCTGGGAGCCGACGGTCGGGATCGGGACGGTGACCGGGTCGGCGAGGGTGCCGTCCGGGTTGACCGTGAACTTCGTGTAGCCGGTGGCCTGTCCGAGCCAGAGCTGCTTGCCGTCGGGCGAGTAGGTGGGGCCCTCCTGACCGACCGCCGCGCTGCTGATCCGCAGGTCGTCCGCCGCGTTGGCGCCGATCTTCTGCTTCACCTGGCCGGTCGCGAGGTCCATGACGACGAGGGCCGCGTCGCCGTCGGTGACGGAGGCGGCGAGGTGGGTGCCGTCGGGGCTGACCGTGGACGACATGATCTTGCCGTCGTTGATGACCGTCCGGCTGCCGTACGGCTTCACGTACTGGTCGCTGGAGATGACCTGTCCGTTCGGGGTGTCCTGGGCGACCTGCTGGGTGCCGAACTGGTAGGTCGAGGCGACCGCGGTGCCGGTGACGCCCATGGCGACCGCGATGCCGGCGACCACCAGCACGGTCCGGCGTCTGACCGGCTCCTTCTCCCTGATACGCCGTGTTACCTGCATGGACCTATCCCTTCGAGGTGGTGTCGAGCAGATCGACGTTCCCGTCGAACTGCCACAGCGGGTTCGGGGCGTCCCCGGTCTCGGTCCGCACCAGGAAGTAGCCGTTGACTTCCTTCGGACCGTCCCCGTCGGCCACGTACCGGCCGTCCGATCCGACGTCGAGTTGGTAGACCGCGGTCCCCGCGACCGCGGCCCCGGGCAGGTGCCAGGTCACGACACACCGCCAGTCGTTGCCCGGCCCCTGCTGGGCGGCCTGTCCGTCGCTCTTGGTGCACGCGGCCGTGGCCCGCAGTTGGGCCTCGGTGACAGCGGGGCGGTGCAGTTGGTCGGTCTGCATCCGGTACAGGTGCGCGAAGGCGGTGGCGAGTGAGCGCTGGACCTTGTCCTGCCGGATGCCGGTCGCCGGGACCGCCACGGCGATCACCGCGACACTGAGGGTGAGCAGGCCGGCCAGGGGAAGCACGGCGATGGTGAGCGCGCGGCGCCCGGCACCGTCGTAGGCGAGGTTGGTGAAGTCCCGCTGTAGGAACAGGTGGTGGGCCAGCGCAGTGGCGAGCACGGCCCACGCGAGGCTCACCGCTACGGCGATCAGGAGCGGGGTGAGCTGGGCCGGGCTCGTGAACAGGCCGTTCCAGGAGACGAAGGCGTATCCCGGTAGGGCGAGGCGTACGGCGACGGGGAGCGGGAGCATCTGGGCGACCTGCATGCCGAGCGCGACGAGCGGGGGCAGCAGCAGTCCCGTCGGGGAGCGGCCGAGGGCGACCGAGCCGAGCAGGCCGATCGCGGCCAGGGCGAGGGTGGGGGCGAGGGCCGCGGTCCAGGCGAGGAGGACCCGCGCGGCGGCGTCCCCGGGGGCCAGGAGGTGGCCGTCGAGGCCGACCAGCGGCCGGTTGCCGACCGCCGCGAGCCCTCCGACGGCGCTGGAACAGGCCAGCCCCGCCACCAGCAGCAGGATGACGGTCAGGCTCGCCAGCACCTTCGCCGCGAAGACGCGCCGGGGCGAGCGGACCGCCACGAGCAGGTGCCGCCAGGTGCCGAGCCGGTCCTCGGCGGCGAACACGTCACCGGCGACCACCGAGGTCAGCAGCGGGAGCGCCCAGGTCCCGGCGAAGCCGAGGACCACCAGCGGTCCGGCCCAGCCGGTGGCGTGCATCCAGCGGCCGAAGAGGGTGTCGGAGGGCAGGGTGCTCTGCACGCTCACCCCGGCGACGAAGAGACCGGGCGCGGTCCAGCAGGCGAGGACGAGGAGGCGGATGCGCCACTGGGAGACGAGCTTGACGAGTTCGAAGCGGTAGGCGCCGCCGACCGGGACGGGAGGAGTGACGGTCTCCTGGGCGAGGGCCACGCTCATCGGCTCTCCGTGAGTGCGAGGAAGGCGGCCTCCAACGGCGAGACCACGGGGGCGAGTTCACGTACGGCGACGCCCGACCGGACGAGCAGCGCGACGAGTTCGTCGAGGGCGGGGACCGGGGCCCGTACGACGAGCGGTCCCGCGTCCTGTCGTACGACCGTCTCGTCGTCGACGATCCGGACGCCGGCCGTGTCCGCGGCCAGCCGGCGCGCGGCCTCCGGGTCCGACGTCCTTACCCGGTAGTCGAGTTCACGGCTCTCGGCGGCCAGCTTGCCGAGCGGGCCGGAGAACACGACCCGTCCGGTGGCGAGGATGGTGACCTCGGAGCACAGGGCCTCCAGGTCGTCCATACGGTGGCTGGAGACGACGACACTCGTGCCCTGCGCGGCGAGCCGGCCCAGGACTCCGTGAACATGCCGTTTCCCGGCCGGGTCGAGGCCGTTGGAGGGTTCGTCGAGGACGAGCAGGCGCGGTTGCGTGAGCAACGCGGCGGCCAGGCCGAGGCGTTGGCGCATGCCGAGGGAGAAGCCGCGGGCTTTTTCGTCGGCGACGGAGGTGAGGCCTACCTGGTGGAGGGCGTCGTCGATGCCTTTTGCGCTGGTTGCCCGGCCCCGGAGCCGGGCCAGCGCGGCGAGGTTCTGGCGGGCGGTGAGGGAGGGGTAGAGGCCGGGGCCGTCCACGAAGCCGGCGACGCCGTCGGGGGCGGCGAAGGCCCGGCCGACCGGGGTGCCGAGGATCTCCAGCCGACCGGTGTCGGCGACGGCGAGGCCGAGCAGCAGGCCCAACAGGGTTGTCTTTCCTGCCCCGTTGGGCCCGGCGAGGCCGTGGATCCGCCCCTGCGTGACCTCCAGGTCGACCCCGTCCAGCGCCACGACGTCGCCGAAGCACTTGGTGATCCCGCGGGCCCGGACCGCTCGGCGTGTGTCCATGCGTCCCCTCTTGGCGTGCCCTCTTGTGAGTCCTCAGGGACCCTAGGGACGGCACACAACAGGGGCACAGAAGGCTGACTGAACGGGCGGGGAACGGTCGTTCAAGGCCTGGGCAAGGAGTGCAAACGAAAAGTCGGGGTTGAGCCGCGCTTGGGCGGTGCTTGGCAGAAGGGGCGTGCTCCGGGTCAGCCCAGTGAGGCCGTCGCCGCGCGCAGGTCCTCGAGTGCCGCCAGGGCGAAGGGGGCGAGTCCTTCCTCGTCGTCGCGGTCGCCCTCGCACCACTTGGCGTAGCCCTGCTTGAAGGCGAGGACGCCCAGTTCGCCCGCGAGCTGTGCGATCGGCTCGGGGACACCGCGGGCGACGAGCGCGGCCGTCATGGCCGCCGCGAGGCCGACGCTCTTGAGGGCGTCGCGCTCCTGGAGTTCGGTGCTGGCCGCCACGGCCGCCTTGAGGCGGGGTCCGTACTCGCGGTTCGCCGGTCCCATGGCGCTCGACGCGCGCTCCAGGCCGGCGGCGACCGCCTGGAGCGGGGTGGCGTCGGCGGGCGCCTCGGTGATGCCGTCGGCTAGCAGCCTGCTGAGCGTCTCCTGGCCCGCGACCAGCAGCTCGCGCTTGTCGGAGAAGTGCCGGAAGAAGGTGCTCTTGGTGACGCCGGCGCGCTCGGCGATCTGTGCCACCGTCGTGGCGTCGTACCCCTGTTCGGTGAACAGGTCGACGGCCGCTACGACGAGTCGCTGGGTCGCCCCCGGTTGCCATCTAGCCATGGGACAAGGATAGGTGATGGGACTCTTGTCCCATCACGGGTGTAGGGTCAGTGATGGGACAAGAGTCCCATCACCTTCCGGTTCAGGGAGAGCTCATGCACGTCTTCATCACGGGCGGCACCGGCACCATCGGCTCCGCCGTCGTCGACGAACTGATCACGGGCGGCCACACCGTGCTCGCGCTGGCCCGCTCCGACGCCTCCGCACGGGCCCTGGAGGGCGCCGGTGCCGAGGTGCTGCGCGGGGAGCTGGCCGACCTCGACGCCCTGCGCTCCGGTGCCGCGCGGTCCGGCGGGGTGGTCAACCTGGCGTTCGGGCGGGACTACAGCACCCCGGACGCGATCGCCCGCTCGATGGCCGAGGAGAGCGCGGCGCTCGGCGCGCTGGGCGAGGAACTCGTCGGCAGCGGCCGTCCGCTCGTCACGGTCTCGGGTACGCCCGCGGTGCCGGGGCGCGCCTCCACGGAGGGGGATCCGCTGCCGACCTCCGGGCCCGTGGCCGGTCGCAGCCGTACGGTCACGGCCCTGCTGGAGCTGGCCTCGCGCGGGGTGCGCAGCACGGCCGTCCGCATGCCGCGCACGGTCCACGACGAAGGGCGGGGCGGTTTCGCCGGTCTGCTGACCGACGCGGCGCGCCGCACCGGGGTGGCCGGTTACCCGGGCGACGGCACCCAGCGCTGGCCGGCCGTGCACGCGCGCGACGCGGCGGTCCTGATCCGGCTGGCCCTGGAATCCGCCCCGGCCGGGACGGCCTGGCACGCCGTCGCCGACGAGGGCGACGCGGTGGCGGACATCGCGGCGGTGATAGGCCGCCGCCTGGACCTCCCGGTCAAGCAGGTCCCGGAGGAGACCTTCGGCCCCTTCGGCCCTCTCTTCGCCATGGACCAGCCGGCGTCCGCGGCCCACACCCGCGAGGCTCTGTACTGGCACCCGACCCACCCGAGCCTCTTGGAGGACCTGGAGAACATCCGGCCCTGACCCGCCCGCCTCCCACCGGCACGAGTGAGGAACAGTTCCTCGCGATCAGGTCGTTCCCGGTGATTCCTCTCGTACCGGCTCCCCGCGTCCGACCGTCAAGGACCACTGAACGGCCGTCGGTGCGGTAACGGACACCGTGCCGCCGCGCTCCACGCCGGTCACCATGACCTGGTTGTACGTGATGCTCACATCGTCCGCCGGACATTCCAGCGGAAAGGAGACATGAGCGGAAGGCACGTCCACCTTGATCTTCCTGCCACCCCGGCAGCGCACGGCGACGATCAGCGCCTGTCCCTTCTTTCCCGCACGGAATTCCACCCTGGCGCTTCCGCTGGTCACCTGCTGCCGCCCGGCAAGAACCTCATCCCGGTCGAGCTCGGGCGGCTCCTCCACCGAGGGTTGTCCGGTACCGGAAGCGCCGTCACTGGCCACCGGACCCGCGTCGGCAGACCTGGTGGACTCGGCCGAGCCTTCGGGATCGGGGTGGCCCGACGCGCATGAGGCAACCGGGAGGAGTACCGCACTGCAGACAAGGCCCAACCCTGCGAGAGCCCGACGAGACATCCTTCATTCCTTCCACGACTAACCGGCGTGCAGCATCAGGCCGATGCCTACGACCAGCAGGCAGGCCGCGGCGATTCTGGGCGCTCCGAAGCGTTCCTTGAAGAACACCGCACCGATCGCCGCGCCGACGATGATCGAGGACTCCCGAAGGGCGGCGATGGGGGCGAGTTCCGCGCGGGTCTGGGCCCACAGGACGAGGGCGTACGCCGTCACGGACAGGGCCGCGCCGAGCAGGCCGAGTGCCGCGAACGGCCGTAGGCGGGCGGTGAGTTCGCCGCGCCAGCGGTAGGCGGCGTAGGCGGGGATCACGATCCCCTGGCCGGCCATCAGCCAGGCGATGTACCCCAGCGACGACCCCGAGGCCCGTACGCCGAGGCCGTCCACGACGGTGTACGCGGCGATCGTCAGGCCGGTGGCCAACGCGGCGCCGATCGCCGCCCAGTTGGGCCGGCTCCCCCGCAGTCCCCACAGCGCCACCCCGGTCAGCCCCGCACAGGAGACGGCCACGCCCGCCGCCGCCCACCCGTCCGGCACCTCGTGCGCGAAGACGGCGGCGAGCAGGGTGACCACGAGGGGCGCGGTACCGCGTGCGATCGGATACGCCTGTCCGAAGTCACCGAGCCGAAAAGAGCGCATGAGCAGCGCGTAGTAGGCGATGTGAATCGCCGAGGAGCAGAGGAGGTACGGCCACGCCCGCGCCGCCGGGAACCCGACGAACGGTGCCATCGCGAGGCCGATCAGCATCCCGCCGCCCGCGATCAGGGTGAAGCCGACCAGCTTGTCGGTGATCCTGTGGGCGATCGCGTTCCAGCAGGCGTGGGTGACGGCGGCGAGGAGGACGGCGGCGGTGACGAGGGGGGTCACTCGCGCACGTCCACCAGGGTGGCGCCGGCGTGGGCGATCAGGTCCTTGGGCGGGATGGGGAACACGGCGTGCGGGTTGCCGGCGGCGGCCCAGACGACGTCGTGCGCGAGGAGCGAGCGGTCGGCCAGTACGCGGGTTCTCGTACGGTGTCCGAAGGGCGGCACTCCCCCGATCGCGTACCCGGTCGTCTCCCGCACGACCTCCGCCTTGGCCCGCGTCACCTTGTCCGCGCCCAACTCCCGCCGCACCAGCTCGACATCGACCCGAGACGCCCCGTCCATCAACACGAGCACCGGCACCCCGTCCGCCGCGAAGATCAACGACTTGCAGATCTGGCTGAGTTCACACCCGATCGCCGCGGCGGCCTCGGCGGCGGTCCGGGTGGCGTCGGGGAAACGGCGGATCCGCGCGTTCAGCTCATCGAGCCCCAGCTCCCGCAGGGCCTCGGCGAAACGGGGGTGGGCGGCGTCGGGGGTCGTCATGCGGAGCACGCTAGCGGTGTGTGTAGGGCGCAGGCGATGGGTTATCGGAGGAAGGAGAACTGGTCAGCGGGAGATCTCGGCGACGAAGGTGGACCAGGCCGTCGGGGAGACGGTGAGGTGGGATGTGGGGGGCTTGGCTCTTGAACCAGTGGAGTTCGGCGGCGTTCATAGTCTCCCCAGCAGTTGCTCCATGAAGGCCAGCGACTCCCTCGGCGTGAGAGCGTCTCTGATTAGCCAAGCGAACCTATGCGGGCCGTCTGGTCCGGTATGGGTTCTGCCCACTTTGGTGGGGTGGCGTGGGCGTGCAGGTGGAAGCCTGCGCCCAGTGCTGCCCCTCGTGGCCGGTGTCGGCTTGTGGGTGTGCTGATCGTCGTCACGCCCTGGTGCCGGTGGGCTGCGCGGGGCAGTCTCGTGCGGTCCGTGTGAGCGTGTCCCTCCGGACGCTTGCCCACCGGGCCCGAGGGGCCGGTGGGGGAGGGTGCCCCGCGTCGCCTGGGCACGGGGCGTGGAGTGCGGCGCCGGGTGGATCCGGTCTTCGACCGGTCCCGGCGGGCTTCGGTCGTGGCCTGTTGGACCACGGCGGTGGCTTCGAGCCTGTCGACCACGCTGCGGATGGCCATCGCGCCGCTGGCGCGTTCGGTGGCGGTTTTGGTCTGGTGGGTGAGGCCGCGTGCGGCGATACGCTGCCATGCCCCCATGTCGCGGTCGCCCTGCCAGCGGCAGTCGAGGTTGGGGCAGAGAGCCCATTTCCAGCCCGGTGTGGTGGGCCGGTCGGGGGCCTTGCGGTGGCGCAGCGGGACCAGGCAGCGGGGGCAGTGCCGGGAAGTGCCCCGGGCCGGGACGGTGACGACGGCGATGCCCGCCTCGGCGGCCAGATGCCGCATCCGGTCCACGATCTGCCCCCGGACCTGTTGGGACAGGCGGGTGTTGAGGGTGCGGCCCATGCCCCGGGCCTCCATCGAGCGCAGGTCCTCGACATAGATGACACTCGCTCGGGCGGTGATGGCCTGGTCGACCGCCCAGCGCGCGGCGGCCCAGGCGAGTGCGTCGTTGAGGTGGGAGCGCCGGTTGTCCACATGCCGGCTCTCCTCGGCCAGCACGGCGTGCCGGCCGGTCAGACGGTGGCCCTCGATGTTGTTGATGAGGCGGTGGTAGTGGTCGGTCCTGGCGTGCAGGTGCTCGCTCTCGCGCCGCAGCCGGTGCTGTTTGGCCAGCACCCCGGCTGCGCGGAACTGGGCACCGGTTCCAAGGGCGGTAATCGTGCCGTTGTCGTGCAGCCTGACGGCTCCCGCGCTGAGCAGGGTGTTCAGTCCCCAGTCCACGCCGAGCGCGATGGTGTGTCCGGTGCGCAGGTCCGTGGGCACTGCGTGCGTGTGGGCGAGGTCGGCGTGGACCCGGCCCTGGTGGATGCGCAGGGTGGGCAGGTGCAGCACCGCGCCGGGCGGGACGGTCGGCGGCAGCGCGATCGGGCAGGCTACCCAAGCCCAGTCCGCATACGAGCGCGGGTCGGGCCGGGTGGGCAGCTGTAGCCGCAGCAGCGCCCGCCCCGGGTCACCACGGGTGAGGGTGGCCTGCTGGCCATCACAGGCGGACAGCAGCAGCATCCGCGCCACCCGGGGCGCGGCCTCCAGTTCGAACACATCGGCCGGCATGCGGCCGTGCCTGCCCGCGAAGGCCGCGATCTGCCGGGTCCGGGATCTGATCACACCGGCTGGCAGGTGTCGGCCGTCAGGGACGGCCTCGCGGACGGCATCCCACTCGCCGGGGGTGCGCCTGTCCGGGTCAGCAGGCCACACCGCAAGCACCCCGGCGGTCAGACCGGCCCGCCACTTCGCCGATCGCAGCAGGCGCCCCGCCTGTTCCTGAGCCATGCGCACGATCCGGTCATTGACGCGCACGCCCTCAGCCGGGGCGGCACTCCAGCCCAACCGCCGCAGCGCCATCCACGCCTGCGACGGCAGCGCCCTGCCCCCGGCATCCACACCCGAGGCCAGCGCCTCCACATCGGCCGAATTCCAGTGCGCGGCCAGCAGACCGGCAGCCATCCCGGACACCAGATCCGCAGCCCAGCCCACCCGCTCCGCAAGCACCGAGGCCGACAGCACCTCGCCCGACTTCTCCACCACCCCCGCCCGCAGCAGACCACGGGCACAGGCCGTGCGGGCCATCTCCCCCTCACCCAACGGCAGCCTCCGGCTCACCGGCCCCTCCTCCCTCACCCATAGTGCTGTCATCCGATCAACGACACGCATACGGAAAGGTCACGCATTCGAACCACACACTCCAATACGACGCCGTCAGAGCGCCCGATCGCCGTTCCGTCCTCGAATTTCAGCATCTGGATCAGCCCGTGCACCCCACCGTGCTCCTCCAGGCCGGTCGGCATGACCTGAAGCGACACGTTCCGCAACTGTGCGACCTCCAGCAGGTGTTGGAGCTGTCGGCGCTGCACGTCCTTCCCGCCGTAGGGGCGCTCCAGCGTCACCTGTTCCTGGATGAACAGGAGCATCGGCGACGGCTCCCGGTCGAAGATCGCCTTGCGCGACATGCGTGCGGCGATCCCGCGCTCCACCTCGTCCTCCGAGTAGGCGGGCAGCACCATCTCGAACAGCGCTCTCGCGTGGTCCGGGGTCTGCAGCAAACCGTGCAGGTTGTGGTTGTTGTAGGTGAGCACCTCCACCGCCCGCTCCTCCAGCTGCGCCAACTCCCGTACCTTCTTCGGGTACCGGGCCTTCCACATGTCCTCCATGAACGCCTTGAGATGCCCCTGCGCCTTGAGGACCTGATCCGCCCGGTCCAGGAACTCGGGGCGGGGAATCCGCTGCCCCCGCTCCATCTTGCGGATGATGTCCTCGCCGTAGCCCATGAGTTCACCGAAGTCGGCCGCCCGCATCCCCGTCGACTCCCGGCACACCTTGAGCAGCCGTCCCACCGCCTGGACCAGCGGCTCGATCTCGTCCCCCGGCTCGACATCCCAACCGGCCTCGTCCGCACCCTCGTTCATGCCCCACCTCCACCGCGCAGTCGTACCCGGACAACTCCCGGGACAGCCGAGACAGCGCAGGACAAAGCCAGGACAGTCACCGTGAGCACCCGAGTCGTCACTGATCAACGGAAGCAGATTCCGCCACGCTGAGTGACATGAACCAGGAACCGGCCATCCCCCCCGAAGAACTCCGACTACGCCGCAAAGGACCGACTTCGCCACCTGAAGGCGCCACAGCGCTGGAACGAGGACGGTTTCTGGCAGCAACACGCGATCGAGAAGGTCGGCGGCGCCAGGTCCCACGAACGGGATGCCGGGGCGATCGGTCCTGTGCGGAGCGGAACAGCCGTTCCCACCCCCCGCCCGTTCAGGCACGATGCTCCGATGACCCTTCCCGCCGCGGCCCCCGCCGTACGCTCCTACCGCCCCGAGGACGCCGACGCCCTCGACGACATCTGTGTCCGTACCGCGCACGTCGGGCGGGATGCCCGGCCCCACTACACGGACCCCGGTGTCTTCCCGGTGACCTTCGCGCGGCCGTATGTCGCGTTGGAGCCGGAGTTGGCCTTCGTGTTGGACGGTGGGGAGGGGGACGTCGGGTACGTCCTCGGTACGGCGGACACCGCGCGGTTCGTCGGGGACTTCCGGGCGAAGTGGCTGCCGCAGGTCTCGGAGCGGTACCCGGCGCTCGCCGGTCCGCCCCGTACCCCCGAGGAGGAGATCGTCGCCCTGCTCCACACCCCGGAGCGGATGCTCGTACCGGAAGTCGCCGATTACCCCGCCCACCTGCACATCGACCTGCTCCCGCGGTGGCAGGGGCGCGGGTACGGCCGGGCGCTCATGGACACCTTCCTGGACGCGCTCCGGAACCGGGGCGTGGCCGGCGTCCATCTGTCCATGCTCACCGCGAACATCCCCGCCCGCGCCTTCTACGACCGCCTCGGCTTCCACGAGGTCGCCGTGCCGGACGCCGACGCGAGCGTCACCTACCTCGCCCGCGACCTCAGAACGTGACGTCCCGTGCCTCCACCACCCCCGCCTTCCGGCCCGGTGCCGACTGCCAGCGCCAGTAGAGGTTGGTGTGTGCGATGACCTGGTCCGGCGGTGGGGCGCCCCACTTGCTGGTGTCCTCGGTCGTGTGGGCGTCGGCGACGAGCGTGACGTCGTAGCCGCGTACGAAGGCGCCGTGGAGGGTGGAGCGTATGCAGGCGTCGGTCGACGCGCCGGTCACGACCAGGTGGCCGACTCCGGCGCGGGCCAGGACGGCTTCCAGGTCGGTGTCCTCGAAGGAGTCGCCGTACAGCTTGTGGATCAGCGGTTCGCCGTCCTGGCGGGGCAGTTCGGCGACGTACTCCCAGGCTTCGCTGCCCTTGACCAGCTCGTCGTCGGAGTGCTGGATCCAGACGACCGGGACGCGCTGCTCCCGGGCCCGGTCGACGACGGAGCCGATGGCGGCGACGACCTCGTCGCGCTGGTGCGCCTCGGCGACGACGCCCTTCTGGACGTCGATCACGAGTACCGCAGTGTGTGGTCGTGCCGAGAGTGTGGTCATGTCCCTCACGCTAGACCGCGCCACTGACAATCGCCCCCGCCGCAGGACGCTTCCTGCGGCGGGGGCGATGCGGGTCAGACGCGGGCCAGTTCGCGGTCCTCGTCCGGGTCGGAGTCGTGGTCGGAGTCGTGGTCGGCGTCCTTGTCGGACTCCGTGCGCAGTGCCTCGCCCTCGACGTCCACGTTGGGCAGGGCGCGGTCCAGCCACTTCGGGAGCCACCAGGCGCGCTTGCCGAGCAGGGCCAGGACCGCCGGGACGATCGCCATGCGGACGACGAACGCGTCGAAGAGGACGGCGATCGCCAGCGCGAAGCCGATCATCTTGATCATCGACTCGCTGGAGCTGATGAAGCCTCCGAAGACGGCCATCATGATGACCGCGGCCGCGGCCACCACCCGCGAGCTGTGCCGGAACCCGGTCACCACGGCCTGGCCGGGGGCCTCGCCATGGACGTACGCCTCACGCATCCGGGTCACGAGGAACACCTCGTAGTCCATCGCGAGGCCGAAGACCACGCCGACCATGAAGATCGGCATCATCGACATGATCGGGCCGGTCTCCTCGACGCCGAGCAGGCCGCCGAGCCAGCCCCACTGGAAGACCGCGACCACGGCGCCGAGCGCGGCGAGCACCGAGAGCAGGAAGCCGAGGGCCGCCTTCAGCGGGACCAGGATCGAGCGGAAGACCACGATCAGGAGGAGGAAGGCGAGGCCCACGACGAGTCCCAGGTACGGGATGAGCGCGTCGGTGAGCTTCTGCGAGAAGTCGATGTTCATGGCGGTGGTGCCGGTGACCAGGACGTCGGCCCCGGTGTCGGCCCTGACGTCGGCGCCCTGGTCGCGGATCGCGTGCACCAGGTCCTCGGTCTGCGTCGAGGACGGCTTGGAGCCCGGGATCACGGTGATCGTCGCGGTGTCGCCGGCCTTGTTGAAGGTCGCCGGGGTGACCGTGGCGACGTCCTTCATGTCCTTGATGCCGTCGGTGACCGTGGTGGCCGCGGCCTTCGGGTCGTCGCTGTTCTTGGCGTCCACGACGATCATCAGGGGGCCGTTGAAGCCGGGCCCGAAGCCCTCCGAGAGGAGGTCGTAGGCGCGCCGCTGGGTGGTGGACGTCGGCTGCGAGCCGTCGTCGGGCAGGCCCAGCTCCAGCTGGGTGGCGGGCAGGGCGACGGCGCCGAGGCCGACCACACCGAGCAGCAGGACGGCGGCGGGACGGCGTACGACGAAGCTCGCCCAGCGGACACCGAGGCCGGGCTTCTCGGGGGCGGCGCTCTTGACATCGGCCCCCTTCTTGCTCCGCTTCTCCCCCACAGGCCGCACCTTGCGCCCCGCGTACCCGAGCAGCGCCGGGATCATCGTCAGGGCGATCAGTACGGCGACCACGACCGTGCCCGCGGCCGCGAGGCCCATCTTGGTCAGCATCGGCACGTTGACGACCGCGAGGCCGGCCAGCGCGATCACGACGGTGAGGCCCGCGAAGACCACCGCGGAGCCCGCGGTGCCGACGGCCCGGCCGGCCGCCTCCTCGTGGTCCTTGCCGTCGGCCAGCTCGCCCCGGTACCGGGAGACGATGAACAGCGCGTAGTCGATGCCGACCGCGAGGCCGATCATCACCGCGAGCGTGGACGTGGTGTCACCGAGGTCGAGCGCCTTGGCGAGCGCGGTGATACTGGCGGCGCCGATGCCGACGCCGATGATCGCGGTCAGCAGCGGGAGTCCGGCCGCGACCAGCGAGCCCAGGGTGAGGACGAGGACGACCGCGGCGATCGCGAGGCCGATGACCTCGCCGATCGCGCCCGCCTCTGCGGTGGACTGGAGCGCGTCACCGCCCGCCTCGACGGTCAGCCCGGCCGAGCGGGCCTGGTCTCCGGCCTCCTCCAGGGCGTCCCGGGTGGCGTCCTTGAGTTCCATCGCGGGGGCGTCGTAGCGCACCGAGGTGTACGCGACGGTGCCGTCCTTGCTGACCGCGTTCGTCTTGTACGGGTCGGTGACGGAGACGACCTCGGAGCCGTCGCCGAGGGTCCGCACGGTCTTCTCGACGGTCGCCCTGTTGGCGGCGTCCGTCATCTTCTCGCCCTCGGGGGCCTTGAAGACCAGGCGCCCGGTCGCGCCGTCCGCGCTGGCCCCGGGGAAGCGCTGTTCCAGCAGGTCGAAAGCTTTCTGTGCCTCGGTCCCGGGAATCGAGAACGAGGTCGATCCGGCGGCGGGCGCGGCGATCGCCCCGGCGCCCACGGCCGCCAGCAGGGCGACCCAGAACAGGGCGACGAGATGCCGTCGTCGGAAGGAGAGCCGGCCGAGCCGGTAGAGGAAAGTGGCCACGAGGGCGTAACTCCCGGTCAGGTCGAAGACATACAGGGCATGGGTGATCAGCCCGACGACGTGAGCGGGTACGTCAGGTGGAGGGCTTGCTGGGGAGGTCGTGCTGTCAGTCGCGGGCGATGCCGAGTGCGGGGAGCACCACGGCGTCGATGTACGACAGGAGGAACGCCTGGGTGGGCGGTTGCTGCTCGATGAGGGTGCGGGCGGCGAACCCGCCGAGCATCATGTGGATCATGAACCCGATCGCGGGGTTGTCCGGGTGGATCTCGCCCCGGTCGACGGCCCGCTGCACCACACGGTGGAACTCGGCCATCTCCGGTTCGATGAGGTGCTCCCGGAACGCGTTCATGAGTTCCGGGCTGCCGTGCATCGCCATGGCCAGCCCCCGCATCAGCGCGGAGTTCTGCTCCATCTCGCAGTCGTCCGAGCGCATGGTGAGGGCGTGCAGGTCGCCCTTGAGCGACCCGGTGTCGATCTCGGCGAGGCCCATGCCGCCCGGCTTGTTGTGCCGTACGGCCTTCGCCACCAGCTCGGCCTTGCCGCCCCACTGGCGGTAGAGCGTGGCCTTGCTGGACCGGGTGCGGGCGGCGACGGCGTCCATGGTGAGGGCGTCGTAGCCGACCTCGCGGAGCAGGTCGAGCACGGCCTCGTACAGCTCGGCCTCGCGCTCGGGGGTGATCCGACTACGACGCGCCGTTGCGACCTCAGTCACCCTTGTCACCCTCTTCCACTCCGACGACACTCCGAACGACACGGTTTCGTACGTGACGAATGTAGCGCACCTCTCAACGAAACGAAACTGTTTCGTTCGTGTCGTAGGTCACGCAACGGCAAAGCGATGGCCCGAGCGCCCGGATTTTCCATAAGTTGCTCCGGTCCATCCCCCGGAAAAGCATGGGGAGGTGAGCTATCTGCGCCTCCCCCATCTGAGCGGCGACCTGCTGTGCTTCGTCGCCGAGGACGACCTCTGGCTGGCCCCCCTCGACGGGCCGGGCCGCGCCTGGCGGCTGACCGTCGACCGCACCAAGGTCGGCCACCCCCGCTTCTCGCCGGACGGCCGCCGGATCGCGTACACGAGCTGGCGCAGTCTGGTGCCGGAGATCCATCTGGTGGACGTGGACGGCGGGCCGGGGCGGCAGCTCACCCACTGGGGGTCCGCCGACACCCAGGTGACCGGCTGGACCCCGAAGGGCGACATCCTCGCCGTCGCCTCCCACGGCGAGCCCTTCTCGTACTTCACCTGGGCCTACAAGGTCCCCACCGACGGCTCCCCGGGCCGCAAGCTCCCCTGGGGCCCGGTCTCCGACCTCCAGGTCGCCGACGACCGCAGGACCCTGCTGCTCACCGGCACCCCGCCGCACGAACCGGCCGCCTGGAAGCGGTACCGGGGCGGGGCCACGGGCCGGCTGTGGCTGCACGGCGAGCGACTGCTCCCGGATCTCGCCGGCCACCTCCACTCCCCCATGTTCGTCGGCGGCCGGATCGCCTTCCTCTCCGACCACGAGGGCGTCGGCAACCTCTACTCCTGCGCCGAGAACGGCTCCGACCTGCGCCGCCACACCGACCACGACGCCTTCTACGCCCGGCACGCGGCGAGCGACGGCACCCGGGTGGTCTACCAGTGCGGGGGCGATCTGTGGATCGTCGACGACCTGTCCAGTGGGCCCCGCAGACTCGACGTCCGGCTGAGCGGGCCGCGCGCGGGGCGCCGTACGTACCAGGTGCCCGCCGCCCAGCACGTGGACGGCATCTCGGTCGACGAGACGGGCCGGGCGAGCGCCGTCGTCGTGCGCGGCAGCCTGTACTGGCTGACCCACCGCGACGGCCCGGCGCGCACGATCACGGACACGCCGGGGGTACGGGTCCGGCTCCCGGAGATGCTCGGCTCGGTCGGCCAGGTCGCGTACGTGACGGACTCGGAGGGCGAGGACGCGATCGAGATCGCATATCTGCCGAGGGCCACGGGGGACCGGGAGCCGCGCCGGCTGGCCTCGGGTGAGTTGGGGCGGGTGTTGGAGATGGTCTCCGACCCAGGGGGCGAGCGGCTGGCCATCGCCTCGCACGATGGACGGCTGCTGCTCATCGACGCGACCGAGGACTCCAACGGCGAGGTCACCGAGGTGATCCGGTCGGTGAACGGGCCGGTGCGCGACCTCGCGTTCTCGCCGGACGGCGCCTGGCTGACCTGGTCGCACCCCGGCATCGGCCGCTCCCTCCGCCAGATCAAGATGGCCCGGATCAAGGACCGTTCGATCGTCGACGTCACCAACGGCCGCTTCGAGGACGAGAACCCGGTCTTCACCCGGGACGGCCGCTATCTCGCCTTCCTCTCCTGGCGCGGCTTCGACCCGGTCTACGACGTCCACACCGGCGACCTGTCCTTCCCGCTCGGCTGCCGCCCCTACCTGGTCCCGCTCTCCTCGGCCACCCCCTCCCCCTTCGCGCTGAACCCCGAGGGCCGGCCCGCCGCCGGGGGCCTGGACCCGGTCTCCGACGACGAGGGCGGCGACGGCGGTGCCGTGACCGTGGAGATCGAGGGGCTGGAGAGCCGGGTGACGCCCTTCCCGGTCCCGGCCTCCAAGTACTCGGCGCTGCACCCGGTCGCGGGCGGCGGTCTGGTCTGGCTGCGCTGGCCGATCTCGGGCGCGCTCGGCGAGACCTTCGTCAACCCGGACGACACCTCCGAGCGGCCGACCCTGGAGCACTTCGCCATCGGCAAGGCGAAGAAGACCGAACTCGTCGAGCACCTCGACTGGTTCGCGGTCAGCGGCGACGGCTCGCGGCTGGTCGTGGTCGACGAGGGCGAGCTGCGGGCCGCCCCCGCGACGGAGTCCGGCGACGGCGACTCCGTCGTCTGGATCGACCTGCGCCGCATCCTGCACGAGGTCGACCCGGCCGCGGAATGGCGCCAGTCGTACGAGGAGGCGGGCCGTCTGATCCGGGCGTACTTCTGGGATCCGGGCATGTGCGGCATCGACTGGGACGCGGTCCTCGACCAGTACCGCCCGCTGGTCGAACGGGTCGCCTCCCCCGACGAGTTCGCGGACCTGCTGCGCGAAGTCCTGGGCGAGCTGGGCACGTCCCACGCCTACGTCACCCCCGCCCGCCGCAACGAGGGACCGCCGCACTACCAGCGCCGCCAGGGCCTGCTGGGCGCGAACTTCGTGCTACGGGAAGGAGGTTGGACTCTGAAGCGGGTGCTGCCCGGCGACTCCTCGGACTCCAAGGCCCGTTCCCCGCTGGCCGGTACGGGCATCCGGGAGGGCGCGGTCCTCACCCATGTGGACGGCCGCCCGGTCGACCCGGTGACAGGCCCCTACCCTCTCCTCGCCGGGGCGGGCGGTACGACGGTGGAGCTCACCTTCACCCCGGCGGAGGGCGAGGCGGGCCGCGCGCGCCGGGTCGCCGTGGTCCCGCTGCTGGACGAACGCCCCCTGCGCTACCAGGACTGGGTGGCCAAACGCCGGTCCGTCGTACGGGAGTTGAGCGGCGGCCGCTGCGGCTATCTGCACATCCCCGACATGGGCGGCTCGGGCTGGGCCCAGTTCAACAGGGACCTGCGCATGGAGGTCTCACGCCCGGCCCTGATCGTCGACGTCCGCGGCAACGCGGGCGGCCACATCAGCGAACTGGTCGTGGAGAAACTCACCCGCACGATCCTCGGCTGGGACCTCACGAGGAACGCCCAGCCGGTGTCGTACGCCTCGAACGCCCCCCGAGGCCCGGTGGTGGCCCTGGCCGACGAAGCAACCTCCTCCGACGGCGACATGATCACGGCAGCCTTCAAACTCCTGAAGCTGGGCCCGGTCGTGGGCCAACGCACCTGGGGCGGAGTGGTCGGCATGACCGGCCGCCACCAGTTGGGCGACGGCACGGTGATCACGGTCCCGATGAACGCGGCATGGTTCGACGAGTACGGCTGGGGCGTGGAAAACCGGGGCGTGGAGCCGGACTTGGAGATCCTGCGCACACCGCTGGACTGGGCAGAGGGAAGGCACGCCCAGCTGGACGACGCGGTGCGCTTGGCGCTGGACCTTCTGGAGACGAACCCCCCGGCAACTCCCCCGAACTACAACGACGTACCAAACCGTTCACGTCCAAAGCTGCCGCCCAGAGAAACCCCCTAGGGGCGCGGGGAACTGCGCGACAAGCCCCCACACAGCCGCACCCGACAACAAAACATGGGGCGCCCAGAAAATCCGGGCACCCCATGCCAAGAACCGAGCAACTACATGTCGTAGTCCTGGTCCATCCGATCCTGCTCCTCGCGCTGGAGCCGCTCGGTCTCCTCGTCCCGCCGCTGCCCGCGCTCCTGCTGGCCGCGCTCCTGCTGTCCGCGCTCGCGCGCCTGCTCGGCCTTCTCCTTGGCCTGCTGGCGGAACTGCTCGGACTTGTCCTGGAACTGGTCCTTCATACCCATGTGGGTTCACTCCCGTGGGGGTGAGGGGAAGAGCCCCGGTCCGGGGCCACGACCAGACAAACACGCGGGAACGAAGCACGCATTTCGATCAGTTACGCTGCGTAGCCCGAGCCTCCTCGTCGGCCGCCCCACCTGCACCGACGAGCCCCACCCGCATGCCCGCCAACCGGTCCCCGAACCGCCGCATCTCGCGCTGCCCGACCGTCCCGATGATCCCCGGCAGATACCCGCGCACCCCTTGCATCCCGCGCAGCCACCACTGCCCGTACACATGGCTGGACCGCCGCTCGATCCCGGCCACGATCCGCTCGACGGCGGGCCCCAGCGGGTACGTCTTGTTGGCCGGCCACGGCAGCCGCTGCCGCAGCTCCCGCATGACGTCGTCCTGGTCGGCCCCGCGCACCATGTCCGTGTCGGTCCACGACAGGTACCCGACCCCGACCCGCACCTCCCGGTACCCGACCTCGGCCCGCAGGCTGTGCGCGTACGCCTCCACGCCGGCCTTGGACGCGCAGTACGCGGTCATCATCGGCGCCGGGGTGATCGCGGCGAGGGAGGCGATCTGGAGCAGATAGCCCCGGCTCTCCGTCAGCACCGGAAGGAACGCCCGGGCGGTGACCGCCGACCCTATGAGGTTGACCTCTATCACCCGCGCCCACGCCTCCGGGTCGGAGTCCACGAACGGCCCCCCGGTCGCGACACCGGCGTTGGCGACCACGATGTCGACCTTCCCGAACCGCTCCTTGACCTCCGCGGCCACCCGAGCCATCGCCGCGTGGTCGGTGACGTCGGCGTACCAGTGGTCGCTGTCGCCGTGCAGCCGCTCGGAGAGCTGCTTGAGCGCGTCCGGCTCCAGCCCGACCAGCGCCACCTTGGCGCCGCGCGCCGACAGCTTGCGGGCGAGCAGTTCGCCCACGCCCCGCGCCGCTCCGGTGACGACCGCGACCTGTCCTTCGAGACCGACCCTGCTCATGCGCCCTCCTTGACCTGGACGTAGGTGGTGACGAGTTCCCGGATCTTCGCGGTGACCGCCTCGGGCGCCTCGACGGGCGTCATGTGGCCGAGTCCGGGCAGTTCGGTGACGCCGAGGCAGTTCGGCAGCGCTGCGGCCAGCCGGTGTGCGTGCACCGGCGGGGTGAGCCGGTCCGCGGTGCCGGTGACGATCGCGGTCGGCGCCGCCAACTGCCGTACGCCGTGGTCGAGATCGAGCAGATCGAGCACCTGCGACCAGGCGTAGCGCACCCGGCGCGGGCACGCGTGGACGATACGGGCGCACGCCTCGACCATGTGCGGCGCCGAACCGGGGCCCATCGTCCCGTACTTGAGGATCTTCAGGGCGACCGGCGTGACCGGCCCGAGCGGGGCCCGCGAGCCGAGGATGTGCTGGGTGAGCCGGGTGCGCAGCCGTCCCGGTCGCATCGGTACGACGGTCGACTCGGCGACCAGCCGCGAGGAACCGGTGCTGCACAGCAGGACGGCCGCGGCCCGCTCGCGGAAGACGGCGCGTTCGGCGGAGGCCATCACCGTCATTCCGCCCATGGAGTGCCCGGCGATCACGGCCTTCTCCCCCTTGGCGAGGGTCGCCTCCAGTACGGCTTCGAGGTCGTCGGCGAGCCCGTCCGTGGTGCAGGCCGGGCTCGCGGGGCTGCGTCCGTGGCCGCGCTGGTCGTAGGCGATGACCTTGTGGTCGACGGCCAGGTCGCGGATCTGCGCCGCCCAGAAGGCGGTTGAGCAGGTCCAACCGTGGGCGAGGACGACGGCGGGGGCGTCCTCGGGGCCGTGCACCTCGACGTGCAGCCGGGCGCCGTCGGCGGAGGCGACGGTGAGTTCGCGGGCCGCGGCGGGGGGTGCGTACGGTCCGGAGGAGACGTGCGTCAGTCGGCTCACGCGGCTTCCACCTCCGTCCGCTCCGTCCGCGCGGGCACCCGCAGCACCTCGTACTCGGCGAGGTCCACGCGGCGGGTCGCGCGCCGGAACTCCGTGGTCGTACCGGGCCAGATGGTGGTGTTGCGGCCGCTCGCGTCCTGGTACCAGCTGGTGCAGCCGCCGGTGTCCCACACCGTGCGCTTCATGCGTTCCTGCACGCGCCGGTTCCAGGCGGCGACGGCGGCGGGGCGGGCGTCGAGGGCGGCCCGGCCACCGAGGACGTCGAGCTGCCGTACGAAGTCGGCCATGTAGTTCAGCTGGGACTCGATCATCAGGATCATCGAGGAGTTCCCGAGGCCGGTGTTGGGCCCGATGATCGTCATCCAGTTGGGGAACCCGGCCGCGGAGGCGCCGCGCAGCGCCTCCATCCCGCCCTGCCAGGCCTCGGCGAGGGTCCTGCCGTCCGCGCCGACGACCCGGTCGGCGATCGGCATGTCGGTGACGTGGAATCCCGTACCGAAGACGATCGCGTCGACCTCGGCCGCGGTGCCGTCGGCGGCGACGACCTTCGGTCCGCTGACCTCCTGGAGCCCGCTGGCGACGACGTCGACGTTGGGCTGTGCGAGCGCCGGGTAGTAGGCGCTGCTCAGCAGGATCCGCTTGCAGCCGATGCGGTAGTCGGGGGTCAACTTGGCGCGCAGGGCCGGGTCCTTGATGGAGTGCGCCATGTTGCGCTTGGCCAACTGCTCGACGGCACCTAGTTCGTTGGGGTGCTTGGTGAACGCCTGGACCTGCAACTCCCGGATGCCCCACAGCAGTCCGCGTCGGGCCTGGGAGGTGAAGGGGAGCTGCCGGTGCAGCCAGCGCTCGGCGCCGGTGATCGGACGGTCGACGCGGGGCATGACCCAGGGCGCGGTGCGCTGGAAGAGGGTGACGCGCTCGGCGAGGGGCTGGATCGCCGGCACGATCTGGATCGCGGACGCTCCCGTCCCGACCATGGCGACCCGCTTGCCGGTGAGGTCGTAGTCGTGGTCCCAGCGGGCCGAGTGGAAGACCTTGCCGGGGAAGGAGTCAAGGCCCGGGATGTCGGGGATCTTGGGGTCGGAGAGCGGCCCGGTGGCGGAGACGACGAGGTCGGCGGAGAGCGAGCCGGACGCGGTCTCGATGTCCCACCGCAGCTTCTCGGCGTCCCAGGTCATCCGCTTGACCTCGGCGTTGAACCGGATGTGCGGGCGGATCCGGAAGACGTCGGTGACGTGCTCCAGGTAGGCGCGGATGTGCTCCTGGCCTGAGAAGGTGCGGGGCCAGTCGGGATTGGGCGCGAAGGAGAACGAATACAGATGGGAGGGCACGTCACAGGCGCACCCGGGATAGCTGTTGTCCCGCCAGGTGCCGCCCACGCTGTCGGCCCGTTCCAGCACGACGAAGTCGGTGACGCCTTCGCGCCGCAGCCGTACGGCGGCCCCCAGCCCGCCGAACCCGGATCCGATCACCGCCACCCGCACATGCTCGTGTTCGGCCATGCCGATGCCCTTCCCAGTGCGACTCCGCCAGTGAACACTGGCGCAATGGGAGCGTAGAGCAGCTCCGTACCGATGGGTAGGGGTCGGGGGCAGGCAAGTTACCGGCGGTACGACATAGGGTGCGGGCGTGACGGAGAAGCGTGAGTACCGGATGGAGGAGCTGGCCCGGCTGGCCGGGATCACCGTGCGCACCCTGCGCTTCTACCGCGAGCGCAAGCTGATCCCGCCGCCGCGCCGCGAGGGCCGTATCGCCTGGTACGACGACCACCACCTGGCCCGGCTGCGCACGATCGCGGCGCTTCTGGACCGGGGGCACACCCTCACCGGGATCGCGGAGCTGGCGGAGGCGCTGGACCACGGGCGCGATGTGGCCGACGTCCTGGGCGTACCGCTCCCCACGGAGGAGGAGCCGGTCCGCCTCACCCCCGAGGAACTCGCCGCGCGCTTCGAGGGCCAGGTCACCGCGGAGAACCTCGCGACGGCCCTGGACCTCGGCTACCTCGGCACCGACGGCGACGACATCGTCCACATCAGCCGCCGCCTCCTGGACGTCTCCTCCGCCCTGGTCCGCGAGGGCATCCCCCTCGCGGAGGTCCTGACGGCGGGCAAGCGGGTCCGCGAACACGTCGACGCGCTCGCGGAGATGTTCACGGAACTGATCCTCCGCCACGCAACGGAGAACGACCTCCATCGACTACGACCCCTGGCACGGAGTGTCGTAGAAGCGGAGCTTTCGCTGGCGCTGGACAGGAAGTTGGGGCGACTCACCAGTAAGCAGAAATCACAGTGATCACACCGCTAGAGTGAGTTCGCAAACGCCGGTTCGAACCGGCGGGCTAATCGCGAACACCTGTCCACTCTGGGAGTACAGTGCCCAAGCATGCCCTGATGAAGGTCGCCGTCTGCACCACGCTCTTTTACCTCATAGGCATTACCGCAGCGCATGCGGAGTGCATCTGGTAGCCAGGAGCTGCCGTAGCTCCTCCGCCTCGGCGACCACCCCGAGCCGCTGGTAGAGGGCCAACGCGTGTTCCGCATGGGTGCGGGCGGACGGGATGTTCCGCAGCGAGAGACAGGTCCGGGAAATCCCCGCGAGGGCGTGCGCGGAACAGAGGGAGTAGCTGTACTTTCTCGCTATCTCCAGCGCACTCCGATAAGTCTCCAACGCCTCGTTCCACCGCCCCACCCGATACTGCGTGTCCGCGACTCCCAGAAGCGCCCTCTGCCTCTCGTATGAATTATCGATTCTCCGAGAGACTTCCTCCGCCGCGCGGAAATGGCCGAGCGCGTCCTCCGGCCGCCCCGCCGCCGCACACGTCTCGCCCAGGCAGATCAGCGTGTTGATCTCACCGATGGCGTCCCCGCTCGCCCGATGCCCCTCCAGGGCCCGGCGGAAGTAGGGCAGTGCCTGGTCGGGCCGGCCGGTCGCGTTCAGGACGGCGCCCAGGTTCATCTGCACGATCGACGTCTCCTTGCGCCCGCCGACGGCGCGTATGAGTTCCAGAGCCCTCTCGTAGTGGTGGCGCGCCTCCGCGTAGCGCTGCGTGGCCAAGAGGACGTCACCGGTGTTGTTCCAGGCGGTCGCCTCGCCGGACACGTCCCCCAACTCCCTGTTGATGTTCAGGACCGCGGTGAAGCGGTGCATTGCCTGTTCGTACTCCGCGCGGTGGACCAGGGCCGTGCCCTGGACGTTGAGGGCCGTGGCCTCCCCGTGCCGGTCGTCGGTTCGGCGGTAGAGGGTCAGGGCGCGGTCCAGTTCGCGCAGGCAGGACTCGCCCCGGCCCGCCCCCAGGTGCGCGCGGCCGATCTCCAGCAGGGCGTCCGCGCGGCCCCGGTCGTCGTCGAGGTCCTCGGACAGGGCCAGCGCCTCGGACGCGGCGGCGAGCGCCGCGGTGTGGTTCTCCCTCGCCAGGACGCTCGCCCGCTCCACCAGGATCTGGGCGAGCGCGGCCCGGTCACCGCCCGCGCGCAGCTCCCTCAGGGCCGCCTCGTGGAGGTACGCCGTGATGTCGTGCATGCCCCACCGCTTCAGGGAGTCGGCGAGCACGTGCGGGAACAGCGCGGCGAAGTCCGGCAGCGCGTCCGCCGCCGTACGCGCCACGGCCAGCAGGTTGCCCCGCTCCACGGTGAGCCAGACGGCGGCCCGGTCGGCGGCGGCCCCGCTGTCGTGCGCCGTGGCGAAGTCGAGGGCGTACGTCGAGCGCAGCTCCGCCGGGACGTCCCGTCTTCGGCGCCGCGGGTGGGCGAGCCGGTCCGCCCGGTCGGCGGTGGTGAGGTAGTACGCCGTCAGCCGCCGCAGGGCCTCGCGGCGGGCCGGTTCGGGGTCCTCACGCCGGCCCAGCCGGGCACCGAACGCGCGGGCGAGGTCGTGCAGCCGGTACCGGTCCCGGACGGGCTCGTCCAGCAGGTGCCGGTCCAGGAGCGCGTCCGCCGCCCGCCGTACGGCGCCCGGGTCACGGTTCCCGGTCAGCGCGGTCGCCGCCTCCAGGGTGATGTCGGGGCCGGGGTGCAGCGCGAGGCGGCGGAAC
Organism: Streptomyces sp. NPDC047072; assembly: GCF_040643855.1. Classification (NCBI taxonomy): domain Bacteria; kingdom Bacillati; phylum Actinomycetota; class Actinomycetes; order Kitasatosporales; family Streptomycetaceae; genus Streptomyces; species Streptomyces sp. NPDC047072. Next base: position 88,513 of record NZ_JBEYVC010000003.1, read on the forward strand.
AGCCGACGGGCCACCGGGCCGAGGTCGACGTAGGAGAGGTGCAGGGCGGCGGCGACCCGTGCGTCGAACTCGTCCAGCCGGTCGTCGGCCCCGGCCAGCCGGTCGGCCACGTACTCCAGGTCCCAGGTGGCCCGGTGCCGGAACCGCCCGGCCAGCAGCTGGACCGTCAGCGGATGGCAGCCGCACATGTCCACCACCCGGGACAGCAGGGCCGAGTCCGACACCCTGGCCGCGCCCGCGATCCGGGTGAACAGCGCGGCCGCCTCGGACACGGACAGCACGTCCAGGGGCAGGAAGCCGGCGCCGTCGAGTTCGGTGAGCGCGTTGCGGCTGGCCACGATCGCCCGGCAGCCCGGCGATCCGGGCAGCAGCGGCCGTACCTGTTCCACGTCCCGCGCATTGTCGAGGACCAGCAGGACCCGGCGGTGCGCGGTCCACTCCCGCCAGCGCGCGGTCCGCTCGTCGAGCGTGGCGGGCAGCGGGTCGGGGACGCCGACGGCGTGCAGCAGGAAGGCCAGGGCGTCGGCGGGCTCGTACGGCGGCTGATCGCTGTAGGCGCGCAGATCGACGTAGAACTGCCCTTGTGGGTAGAGAGGGCGCAAAAGATGTGCCGCATGGACGATCAGCGCGCTCTTTCCGACTCCGGGCATACCGTGCACGACGGTCAGCGGCAGCGCGGTGCCGGGTTCCTCCGGGGACGGCTCGGCCAGCAGGAAGCCCAGCTCGCTCGCCCGGCCGGTGAAGTCCCGGGTGTCACGCGGGAGGCTGCTGCCGCTCCCGCCGTCGGCGACCTGAGGGCGTATCGGGGCGTCGAGCGGTACGGCGGGCGGGCTCGCGGTCGTCGGGGTGTCCCGCAGGGCCGGGTCCTGGCCGAGGATGCGGACGTGGAGCTTCTGGAGTTCGGCGCCGGGGTCGATGCCGAGGCCGTCGCGCAGCCGGCGCCGGGTGGTGCCGTAGAGGGCGAGGGCCTCGTCGTCGCGGCCGGAGCGGTGCAGGGCCAGCATCAGCGCGGCCACGGCCTGCTGGGCGAGCGGGTTCAGGGAGACCAGCTCGTGGAGCTCGCCCAACAGGTCGGCGTGGCGGCCGAGTTCGAGTTCGAGGCGGATGCGCTCCTCGCGGACCCGCCGGTGGTCCTCCGCGAGCCGGGCCCGCGCCGAGGCCGCCCAGTCGCCGGTGAACTCCGCGAACGGCTCCCCGCGCCACAGCGCGGCCGCGGTGTGCAGCAGCCCCACGGCGTACTCCCGCTCCCCGCGCCCGGCCGCCGTCCGCGCCTCGGCGCGCAGCCGCTGGAACCGTACGAGGTCCACGTCGTCCGGGTCCGCCACCCGCAGCCGGTACCGGCGCGGTGAGGTGCGCTCGACCTGCGCCAGGGTGCCGACCGCGCGGTCGAGACGGGTGCGCAGCCGGGAGAGGTAGGTGCGCAGGGTGTCGACGACGGTCGGCGGCGGATCCTCGCCGTCCCAGACCCGTTCGACCAGCGTGTCCACGGAGACCGGGTCCCCGTGGGCGTGCAGCAGCACGCCCAGCACACAGCGCTCTTTGACCGATCCGAGCGGATATGACCGCCCCTGGTGCCACAGTTCGAGAGGCCCCAGCGCGAGTAGGTCCACCACTTCCCCCAGGCGGTTCCGCGGAGCGTACGGACACCTGTTCACTTTTTACGGTGCCGCAGTACGGCGAAGCGGCCGCAGGGAGCGGAACAGGGCGCACGGACGCGCGAGGGGCGCACACGCGTCCCGCAAGCTTCTTCTCCCCCTCGCTGCGAGGTTTCTGCAAGGCCACCGTCCACCCCCGCGGGCAGAACCACCCCGGAGGCCACTCCCGGCCCCACCCATCCTGTCCTCAACTCATGGAAACTCATGGATTCCACGGGGGAGTTCGTATGAGTCTGCTGATGCCCGACGCCGAACGGCGGCCCGCCGTGCCGCTGCGCCTGGACGTGGAGCGCTGGGCCACCTTCCGGATCCGCAGGCGGGTCCTCGCGGTGGTCCACACGGTGACCTCCGCGAGGCGGCTGCTGGAGGCGGTCCGATTACTGGAGGGCGACCCGAGGGTGCAGGTCGTCTTCACCATGGCCAACGACGTCTTCAACGACGGCGTGGAGTCCTTCCTGGCCGGCATCCGGGCCCTGGTGGTGCCCTGGAGCCAGGCCGTGCACACCCGCTTCGACCTCGCGCTGGCCGCGAGTCACGGCGGTCTGCACGAGCTGAACGTCCCGGTGATCGTGCTCCCGCACGGGGCCTCGTACAACAAGCGGATCTCGGTGTCCGGCGGCCCGCGCGGACGGGGCACGGCCACGCCCGAGGTCTACGGTCTTGGCCGGCAGTGGCTGGTGCGCGACGGGGTGGTCGTGCCCGCCGCTATCGCCATGGCGCACGAGGAGGACCGGGTACGGCTCGGCCGGCAGTGCCCGGAGGCGCTGCCGGTGGCCGAGGTGGTCGGGGACCCCTGCTACGACCGGGTGGCGGCCAGTCTGCCGTTCCGGGCGCTGTACCGGGAGGCGCTGGGGACCGGGCCCGGGCAGGAACTGGTGCTGGTCTGCTCCACCTGGGGTCCCGACTCCCTGCTGGGCCGCCACTGGGACCTGCTGGAGCGGCTCGCGGCGGAGCTGCCCCGCGAGGAGTTCCGGATCGTCGTCATGCTGCACTCGCACGTCTGGAACGCGCACAGCGAATGGCACATCCGCAGCGCCTTCGCCGGCCTGGCCCGTGCCGGGGTCGGGCTGGTCAGCCAGCACGCGGAGTGGTCCGGGGCGGTGGTCGGCGCGGACTACGTCGTGGGCGACCACGGCTCCGTGGGCCTGTACGCGACGATGACCGGGGCGCGCATCCTCACGGCCGGCGCGCCCGACACGGACCTGGACTCGGGCTCCCCCATGGCCGGGCTCCGCGCGCTGGCCCCCCGGGTCCGGCGCGGCAGCCATGTCCGCCGCCAGCTCCGCCGCAGTACGGCGGCGTACCGCGCGGGCCAGTACGCCCACATCGCGTCCCGCCTCAGCTCGGAACCGGGCCGCTTCGCCCCCCTGATGCGAGCCCTCCTCTACCGCCGCCTCCACCTACGCGCCCCCGCCGGCCGTCCCCTCACCCAACGGGCGGTCCTGCCGGTGACAGTCGGACAGGGGGCACCGTGAACGGGGGGCCGGACAGGGGCGTTTGGCATATGGAGGCCGGTCTGCCGCCGGGGTGTCCGACGAGTGCGGCTCAGCATGTGGAAATCAGTCTGGAGCCGGAGTGTCCGACGAGTGCGGCTCAGCATGTGGAGATCGGTCTGGAGCCGGGGTGCCGGACGAGTGCGGCTCGGCACGCGGAGGTCCGTCCGGAGCTGGGGTGGCCTGGCGGCCTCGGCGGTGGGCCCGGGGTGCTCGACCTTGGGGCTGGGGCGCCGTGGCGCTCGGACCTCGGCCTCGTGCGGGAGTGCCCCGGCGGCCTCGGCTGTGGGGGCGGCGCGCTCGCCCCTGGGGCCGAGGTGGCGCGGCACACGGACGTCCGCCTTGTGCCGGAGTGCCCAGGCGGTGGGTCCGGGGCGCTCGACACCGGGGCCGGGGTTGCGCGGCACGCGGAGAGCCGCCTCGTGTCTGAGTGCCCCGGCGGGCTCGGCCGGGAGGACCTCGTGCTCGGTTCCGTCGTGGACCGGCATCTGCGGGTCGTTCTGCCTGCGCCGCGGCCCTGGCCGTTGCTCGCCGACGTACTGGTGTCGCCCGGCTCGGACGCTTCCGTGGCCGACCGGCTGGCCGCCGCCCATCCGGGGGCAGCGGTGGTGGCCGTGCACCGGGGTGCCGAGGTGTGCTGGCTGCGCCTCGGCACGGGCGACGCCGTACACCTGACCCTCACCGCCCACCACGCCACCCGATGCTCCTGGCCGACCTGGGCGTCAGTGGCTCACGCCTGGCTGGTGACGGGACTGCCTCTGGAGAGGCTGCCGTACGTGGAGGTGCGACCGCCCCAGGAAAGCCTGCTGCGCGCGGAGGCGGAACTGCCCCTGGAAAAGCCGCCTCTGGAGGCAGCCCAGCCACCCGTGCCTCCGGCGGAAGCAGTTCAGCCGCTCATGCCTCCGGCAGCCCCGGCGCACCCACGCACACCTCCGACTGAGGCCCCGCGGCCACCCACGTCTCCGGCGGGCGTGGCTCATCCACCCACATCCCCGACAACCCCGGCTCACCCACCCACGTCTCCGGCTGAGGCCGCTCGGCCACCCACATCCCCGCCGGGCGTGGCCCACCCGCCCGCATCCCCGACACCCCCGACTCACCCACCCACGTCTCCGGCTGAGGCCCCTCGGCCACCCACATCCCCGCCGGGCGTGGCCCACCCGCCCACGTCCCCGACAGCCCCGGCTCACCCACCCACATCCCCGTCAGCCCCGGCTCACTCACCCACCGCTCCACCCGCCCCGCCAGCCCCCGTACCCCCGTCCCCCTCGCCCTCCTCCAACCCCCGCAACCGCTCCCGCACCCCGCCCGCCGCCCCCGAACGCCCCACTGTCACATAGAGGTCCAGCGCCTCCCGGTACCGCGCCAGGGCCGCTTCCCGTCGGCCCTGGCGCTGTGCGGTCTCGCCCAGGGCCTCCAGGGCCCGTGCCATCTCGTAGGACGCGGCGACCTCCCGCAGCACCTCCAGCGCGCCGGAGAGCACGTCCTCCGCCTCGTCCAACCGGCCCCCGCGCAGGCAGACCCGGCCGAGCAGGATCACGGCCCGCGCCGCGTTGTACGAGTCGTCCACCGCGAGCAGCGTCGCGCGGGCCTCAGTGGCGGCCTCGACCGCCCGCTCCAGCCGCCCCCGGCCCAGTTCGACGTCCGCCGCGTTGAGCCGGGCAAGCCCGCCTCCCCGCCGGTCCCCGCACGACGGCAGCTCGACCGCGGCCCGGGCGAACAGGTCCGCCGCCGCGTCGAGCCGCCCCAGCCGCTGCTCGGCGAGCCCGCGGAAGTTGAGCGTACGGGCGTGCCCCAGCCGGTCCCCGTCCGCGGTGAAGAGCCGCGCTGCCCGCTCGAACATCTCCAGCGCCCGCGCGTGGTCGCCCCGCCCCAGCTCCCCCAGCCCGCCGGAGGTCAGCATCCGGCACTGGACGGCCGTGTCCGACAGTTCCTCCGCGGCGGCCAGCCCGTGGCGGTAGGCGGCGCACCAGTGGTCGTAGTGCTTGCGCCGGATGAAGAACGGACCCAGCGCGTCGGCGAGTTGCCAGACCACCTCGAAAGCGCCCGCCGCCGCGGCCCGGCGCACCACCGCCATCAGCGTGGGCAGCTCCCGCTCCAGCCAGTCCAGCGCCGCCTGCGCCCCCTCGCCGAAGTCCTCGGTGACCACGGGCCCGGTACCGAAGGATCGTTCCCTCAAAGGGTGCCGGGGGTCGATGGCCGTCTCGGCGCGCGTCGCGGTGGCCACACAGTGGTCGGCGAACCGCCGGAACGCCGCCGCGCGCTCCCCGGCGGACTCGTCCTCCTCCGCCCTGGCGGCCGCGTGCAGCCGTACGAGATCGTGGAACCGGTACCGGTCCTCCCCGACCTCGACGAGCAGATTGGCGTCATGGAGGATGTCGAGCAACTCCTCCGGCGTCCCGCCCGTCCCATCAATGCCACCCGCCCCACCGAGAAACGCCCGCGCCGCCGCCGTCCCGAACTCCGTCCCCGGGTGCAGCCCGAGCAGCCGGTAGAGCCGGGCCGCGTCGGCCGGCAGCCCCTCGTACGACAGGTCCAGCGCCGCCCGCACCCCGTGGTCCCCCTCGATCGCCAGCGCGTCCAGCCGTCCCCGCTCGGCCGCCAGGGCCCGCACCATCGTGGTGATCGGCCGCCGCGGCCGGGCCGCGAGCCGGGCCCCCGCGACCCGCACCGCGAGCGGTAACCCGGCGCAGAGTCCGACCAGTTCACGTGCCTCGTCCGGCTGGTCGGCCACCCGGTCGTCGGCCAGGGTGACCGCCAGCAGTTCTACGGCGTCCTCCGGGGCGAGCGGCTCCAGTTGCACCTGGTGGCCGCCTTCGAGGACCAGCCCCGACATCCGCCGCCGGCTGGTGACCAGGGTGACGTTCGGCCCGCCCGGCAGCAGCGGCCGTACCTGGGCGGCCGTCGCCGCGTCGTCGAGCAGCACCACGATCCGGCGCTCCGCGGTGAGCGAACGGTAGAGGGCGGCGCGTTCCGCGATGCCGTACGGCACCTGCTGCGGCTCCACGCCGAGCCCGCGCAGGAAGCCGCCGAGCACCTCACCCGGGTCGGCGGGGCCGGCCGGTGACTGGGCGCCGAGGTCGGCGTAGAGCCCCCCGCCGGGGAAGTCGGGGCGCAGCCGGTGCAGCCAGGCCAGGGCCAGCGCGGTCTTGCCCACCCCGCCCAGCCCGCTCACCGTGGCCAGCGCGGAGTCCCCACGGCCCGCGGATCTGGCCCGCAGGTCCTCGAGTCGCTCCACCTCGGCCGTACGGTCCGTGAGCGCGACCGCGGGAGGCAGCTGCCAGGGCCGGGCCCGCGGCGGCCCGTCACCGGAGCGGATGTGCACGCCCCCGTAGACCGCCGACGCCTGCACGCTGGGGCCGTGCACGACGCCGCCGCTCAGCTCGTTGTGGCCGCCCCGCTCCTGCCCCCGCACGTCTCGCCCCTCCGACCGGTAAGTACCGTGCCCTGGGGATGAGTATGTCCACGCTCACACGTTCGAACCCGAGGACGGCGCCCGCCCCGGGCCGGGGTCATGTGACGTTCGTCGCGCCTACGGCGACTCAGTGGTCGTACACGACCGTCACCGGCGCATGGTCCGACCAGCGCTCCGGGTGGGTGGCCGCGCGCTCCACGTAGCCCTTGACCGCCTTCGCGGCGAGGCCGGGCGTGGCGACGTGGTAGTCGATGCGCCAGCCGGTGTCGTTGTCGAAGGCGCGGCCGCGGTAGGACCACCAGGAGTACGGCCCGTCCACGTCCGGGTGCAGGGACCGTACGACATCGACGTAACCGCCGTCGGTCTCCTCGAACACCTGGGTGAGCCAGGCGCGCTCCTCCGGGAGGAAGCCGGAGCTCTTCTGGTTGGCGCGCCAGTTCTTGAGGTCGGCCGGCTGGTGGGCGATGTTCCAGTCGCCGCAGACGACGACCTCGCGGCCGTCGGCGGCGGCCCGCGCTTTGAGGTCCTTGAGGTACACGAGGAACTCGGCCATGAACCGGACCTTCTCGTCCTGCCGCTCGGTGCCGACCTCGCCGGAGGGCAGGTAGAGGGAGGCGACCGTCACACCGGGCAGGTCGGCCTCGACGTAGCGCCCGCTGCCGTCGAACTCCTCCGACCCGAAACCGACCTGGACGCGGTCGGGCTCGCGGCGCGTGTAGAGCGAGACACCGGCCCGCCCCTTGGCCGCGGCGGGCGCGTGCACGACGTGCCAGCCGTCGGGGGTACGGACCTCCTCGGGCAGCTGCTGCGGCTCGGCGCGCACCTCCTGGAGGCAGAGCACATCGGCGGAGGTGTCTGCGAGCCACTCCACGAAACCCTTCTTCGCGGCGGCACGCAGCCCGTTCACATTGGCGGAGGTCACTGTCAGCACAACACTCTCCTGAGCAAGGGAAGACGCAGGCACGCTACTCGACGGTGGCACCCTCCCTTGTCGGCGCCCACGGGTCCGGCTCCCACACAGGGGGCGCGCGCCGCACGGCGGCCTGCCGATCACCGTCCGCTACGACCATGGCGGCACCGCCGAGTCGGCCCCGGCCGTTCCGCACCTCCCCACGCCCCACGCCACATGTCACCGCCACCGGGCGTGTCGGGCTGCGGTGGCGGTGGCGATGACGTGGGGGAGTTGGTCAGCGGGTGGACTTGGCGGCCTCGATGATCAGGTCGGCGACCGTGTCGGGCTGGGAGAGGGAGACCGCGTGGGAGGCGTCGACGCGCACGACGGTCGAGCCCGCGCGCTCGGCCATGAACTCCTGGGCCCGGCCGGGGATGGCGTTGTCCTGGGTGGCGACCACCGCCCAGGAGGGCAGGGTGCGCCAGGCAGGGGTACCGGAGAGCCTGGCGGTCAGGGCCTGTACGCGGACCGAGCGCTGGGTGACCGCGAGGATGTCGGTGACCTCCGTGGGCAGGTCGCCGGCGATGACGTCCCGGTAGTGCTCGGGCAGGATCCGCAGCTCCGGCTCGCCCTCGTGCTCGAAGGCCACGGTGGTGTCCGGGCCCATCTTCGCGCCTTCGAAGCGGGAGGCGTTGTCCAGGGAGCTCTCGCCCTCGTCGGGCTGGAAGGCGGCGACGTAGACCAGCGCCTCGACGTTGGAGGCGTCACGGGCGGCCCGGGTGATGATCGACCCGGCGTAGGAGTGACCGACCAGCACGACCGGGCCCTCCACACCCTTGGCGACGGTGGCGGCGTACGCGGCGTCGGACTCCAGGCCGCGCAGCGGGTTCGCCACGGCCACCGCGGTGTAGCCCTGCCCCCGGAGCTTGGTGATGACTCCCTTCCACATGCCGGAGTCGCCGAAGGCGCCGTGGACGAGAACGATGGTGGGGGTGGTGCTCATGAGTTCCATACCTCTCAGGGAGAACGATCGGTCTTTCTGCGAGAGAGACTAGTCGTTCTCTCTGGGTGCCGCAATCGGAGGGTCAACCGGAGAGGCAGCCGGAGGGGGGCGGTCAGAACGAACGGTCTTTCCTTACGATGGGGGTATGACGACCGCCTCGGAGCTCCACCCCAAGGACCGGCTGCTGCGCACCGCGTCCCGCCTCTTCTACGCGGAGGGCATCCAGGCCGTGGGCATCGACCGCCTGGTCACCGAGGCCAAGGTCACACGTGCCACCTTCTACCGGCACTACCCCAGCAAGGACGACCTCGTCTCCGCCTACCTCACCGCCACCGCTGAACAGATCCGGGACGCCGTCGGACAGGCACGGCAGGGCAGGACACCGCGCGAGGCGCTCCGCGCGGTCATGGCCGTCCTGGGCGATGCGACCCTGGAGGACGGCTTCCGCGGCTGCCAGTTCCTCAACGCCGCCGCCGAATACCCCGACCGCACCCACCCGGTGCGCGCGGTCATCGACGACCAGCGCACCTGGCTGTTCGGCGTCCTTCGCGACCTCTCGGCCGCCATGGGCCACCCCGACCCCGACCACGCCGCCCGGCTTCTCGTCCTGCTCCACGACGGCGCGTTCCAGTCCGCCGAACTCGACGACGCCAAGGCCGTCCGCGAAACCCTCCGCCGCGCTGTCGACGAGGTCTTCCCCGACGCCCAGGACACCTGACGACCGACCCCGGCCACCGGCCGGATCGACCACCCTCCGGCCGGCGAGGGGTGTGAAGGCTTGAAGGCCCTTTCCCAGACGGCACACTGGACGCCATGATGATCCGCCGTGTCCCCTTCGACCACCCCGACGCCGTCAAGCTCAACGACCGGGTGCAGGCCGAGTACCACGTCCGTTACGGCGACGGCGGCGACGCCACCGAGCTGGCCCCGTCCGACTTCGAGCCGCCGAACGGCGTCTACCTCATCGCGTACGACGAGACGGGCAGCCCCGTCGCCACCGGCGGCTGGCGCTCCCAGGACGCGAACGGCGAGGGCAACCGGGACGGCGACGCCGAGCTCAAGCGCATGTACGTGATCGACGAGATGCGCGGCCGGGGCCTGGCCCGCCGCATCCTCTCCGCTCTGGAGGAGGACGCGCGTGCGGCGGGCCGGGTCCGGATGGTCCTGGAGACCGGCATCAAGCAGCCGGAGGCGATAGCCCTCTACACCTCCAGCGGCTACGAGCCGTGCACGAAGTTCGGCTACTACCGGCACTACGAGGACAGCAAGTGCTTCGCGAAGCCGCTGTGATCAACTCCCGCGCCCGGTGCGGTGGAAGCCGACCGTGTACGTGCGGGTGACCGAGCCGTTGGCCGAGGTGAGCGTGAGGGTGCGGGATCCGGGCGCGGTGAGGACCGGGCTGCCGTCCGTCACCTTCACCCGCGTGCCCGGCTGGGCCGCGAGCGCCGAGACGGCCGGGAGCCTCGCGTTCTTCGGCCAGTCGACGACGTACGTCGACACGTCCGGGTCGAACCCGTCGACCGGGACGCCTCCCACGGTGATCGCACGGGCGTCGGCGACGCTCGCCCTGGTCGCGTCGGAGAAGTTCGTCACCGTGACCGAGCCGTCCGCGTTCACGACCACGTCCGCCGCCATCGCCGCCGCCAGGTTGATCCGCTGCCAGCTCGCCTCGCCGTTCCCGGTGCGGTCGAGCGGGTAGCCGGAGTCCGTCGCGGTCTGCTCCAGGATCTGTGTGCGCTGCGCGGCGGTGAGGTCGGGGAAGGCGGTGATCAGCAGCGCCGCCGCGTCGGCCGGGGTCCGCAGCGCCTGCCCGGCCTTCCCGGTCCGAGAGAACCCGTAGGTCAGGCGCTGGGTGTACAGGTCGACGTCCTGCTCGGTGCTCAACCCGGCGTACGGGTCGCCCGCGCAGGCCGTGAGCGAGTCGCCGTACCCCTTCTCCTCGCACCGCGCGAGCAGCACGTTCTCCATCTCGGTGTGGGCCTGCGTGAGCAGCCGCGCGAACTCCGGGTCCGCCCAGCGGTGCGCCACCGTGGCCTGCGCGGTGATGCGGCCGCCCATGACGTCGAGCGGGTAGTGGAACCCGAGGACGATCCGGTTGTCGCCGTACTCCGAGGCGCGCGCGAGGATCGACGGCGCCAGCTCCGGCAGCAGCGTGGCGAGGACGGTCCCGGCCTCGTAGCCGCCGTAGGTGTGCCCGCTCGGGTACGAGCCGCTGGTGGCAAGCCCGTTGTACGAGCCGTCCTGCGACTCGTAGACCTCGCCGCCGTCACCGACGAACCCGAGCCGCACGTACGGGCGCAGATAGCCGTACGTGTTCTTCGCCGCGTCGACGCCGTCGAGGCCCTGTGTGACACGGCCGAACAGGGCGTCGGTCTTGGGCAGTTGGCCGCCCTTGAGCGCGTCGAGGTAGATCTGGCCGAGCCGGGACCCGAGGCCGTCGGCCATCGTGACGGTGCCGCTGTTCGCCGCGTCCACCTCGGCGCGGTCGACCTGCTTCTGGGTGGCCGCGTTGTTGACGCGTACGGCGATCTCGTCGTTCTCGGCGGTGGGCGAAGTGCCGGTGGGCAGCTTGGAGTTGGGCGCGAGGGTGCCGGTGCCGAGGTCGCGGAAACCGCGGAGCAGGGTGTCGAAGTAGTCGGAGGTGGGCCAGGTGTCGGACGGGTAGGCCGCCTTGAGGGTGTCGTCCGGGAAGGGGGACGGGTCGTACGTGGACGGGTCGTATGTGGACGGGCCGTACGTGGACGGGTCGGCGGCGGTGGTCGCGGAGGTCTCACGGACCTGTCCGCCGCCGGTGACCGCGGGCTCGGTGAAGGCGCTCCATCCCGAGGCGCCGACGCCGTTCACCGCACGGACGCTCGCGGTGTACGACCGGCCGGCCGGAAGCCGGGTGAATACCGTACGGCGGCTGTCCGGGTCGTGGATCTCCACCTGATGGCCGTCGTCGAGGGCCACGACGTACCCGGTGACCGGCGAGCCGCCGTCGTCCCCGGGCACGGACCAGTTGACGGTCACACTGCTGCCCGACGGGGTCGCCGACACGGCGTCGGGTGCGGCGGGGACCGTCCTGGGCTTGGTGGTGAGCGCGCTGATGCCGCTCTTGAGTGCCTGGAGGCGGGCCGCGAGGGTGGCGTCCGTCGCCGTGTCGTCCGCGAGCGTGGTCCTCGCCGCGTCGAACGCGTCCCCGAAGGCCGCCCAAGACGCGTCCGTGTAGCGGCCCTTGACGAGATCCGACGCCGTCTCGACCAGGTTCTCCAGCCGCAGCCTCGGGAGCGGGACCAACTGCCTGGCGGCCAGGGTGAGATACCGGGTCCGGTTGTCGACGTCGAGCTGGGTCGCGCTGTCGGCGTCCAACAGGGCCCGCGCGGCGGCTAGTTCGCGCCGGAACACCGCGAGGTCGATCGCGTCGTACCGCTCCGCGTCCTCGGCCAGCCCCTCGTACTGCTCGACCGCCTTGTGCAGCGCGGCCGTGTCCGTGACGGCGGGCGCGGCGACATGACCGAAGGTGATCCGGCCCAGGTTGGCGACGTACGGATGTGAGGAGTCCGCGCGGGTCGTCAGCCGCAGGTGGACGCGGTGGGTGCCGGTGATCGCCTTGGGAAGGGTCAGGTTCGCCGTCCCGCCCGCCGACCAGGCCGTGCCGGTGACCGGCAGCGGGATCGTGGCGTACGGCGTTCCCGGGCTCGCCGCGTCGAAGTCGTCCAGGTAGAGCTGGACGGCCGAACCGGTGCCGCAGCGCGCCGAGTTGTTGACGTACGTGAGGGTGACGGTGTCCTTCGAGGTGCCGCCGAAGTCGATGTCGCCGTAGTCGACCCAGGCGCCGTCGTAGGTGCCGCCGAGGTCGGTCGCGGACCCGGCGTCACTCCAACCGGCCGGTTCGCTCTTGAGGCCGCCGCCGCTGTGGGAGACGAACGCCGTGGCGTCGAAGCCGACTTGGGCGTCGGCGTCCCGCGTCAGGGTGAGCGAGTAGACGTTGGCGACGTACGGCTGGGTGTCGGTCTGTGTGCTGGAGACGAAGGCCGCGTAGATGTCCTGGACGCCGGTGAACACGTCCGGATCCAGCCGCACGGTCGCGGTGCCGACGGTTCCCCAGCCCGAACCGGTGTAGTCCAGCGGGACGTCGACGCTCTTCGCGCCGTCCTTCGAGCCGAGGTGCAGCTCGATGCGCGAGTCCGAGGCGGCGCGGGAGCGCGGCTTGTCGTAGCTGACGGTGAGGGTGTCGGCGCCGCCTTCGCCGAGGTCGGTGTCCTTCCACTCGGCCCACGCGCCGTTCGTCACGTTCTCGAAGATGCCGTTCGAGACCTTGAGCGGGAGTGAACCCCCGCCGCTCGACGTCGAGTTGGCCGTGGTCAGCGCGGCGAGCGTGGTCTCGGTGGACGAGTCGACCGGGTACGGCGAGAACTGGTACCGGTCGAAGTTCGCCACCCACTGCTGACCGGACGGGGCGTGGAAGACGAAGGTCGCGCTCGCCGCGTCCAGCAGGGCCTGCGGGTCGGTGACGGTCACCTGGACGGTCGCGTAGTACTGCCAGCCCCCGGTGCCGGGGAGTTGGACGGTGGCGGCCACGGGGCCGTCGGTGGCACCGGCGTGGATGTCGACGCGGCTCGGCTCGGCCGTCGTGGCCTGGGAGTTGGCGTACCGGACGGAGACGCTGCGCGGGGCGACCCCGCCGAAGTCGAGCTTGGTGAACCGTTCCCAGGACCCTTCGGTGACCCCGCCGAGGTTGCCGTCGGAGTAGTAGGCCTCGCTGGTGAGGTTCGGGCCCTCCTTCTGGTCCGGGCTCTCGGCCTGGAGGACCGCGTAGCCGCCCTCGTCGATGGTGAGGGCGTCGGCGGCGGACCGCAGGGCGTCGTGCGCGGCCATGAGCGTGCCGGTGGCGGAGGCGGGGTCGGCGAGGACGGTCCGGGCGCGTTCGAGGGCCGCGCGGAACGGGGTGTAGGAGCCGTCGGAGTAGTTGCCGGGGCGGACCAGGGACGCCTGGTCCGTCAGGGCGGCGAGGGCCTTGCGCTGCACCGCGGCGGCGGAGATCCGCAGGGGGTCGGTCGGGGAGATCCCGGCGCCGCCGACCGGCGCCTTGTGCGTGAACGCCGTGTCGCGGAACGTGAGTCCGAAGCGGGCGTCGACCTCGGTGGTGCCGGTGAGGTGGAGGGACGCGGTGCGCGGGCCGGTGACGCGGAGGTCCGCGGTGACGCCGCCCGGCAGGCCGGTCACGGTGGCCGCGCCGGTTTTGGTGAGGCTGACTCCCTTGCGGGCGGCGAAAGTTGCCGGTCCGTCGAGCGTGAGCCTGATGCCGCCGTCGACGGTGCCGTCGGCGGCGGTGGCGAGGGTGGTGGGTCGGGCGGAGAGGATGGTGGTGCCGCTGCCTGTGCCTTGGGCACCGCCTGTGTCGGTGTTCAGCGAGTACGCGGGCTTCGTGCGGGAGCCCCAGTCGGAGGGCTCGGCGCCCATCGTGAAGTCGAGCGTCCCGCCCGCGATGATCTGCGAGTAGTCGAGCCAAGTGTCCGTGAACCGCTTGCCGTTGAGGGTCGCGCGCTGCACGTAGTACCGGCTCGGCGACACCCCGTCGGCCTTCACCGTGAACTTCGTACCGTTCGGGTAGGTGATCGTCGTGGAGTCGAAGAACGGGCTGCCGATCTGGAACTGACTCGATCCGGCGGTCACCGGGAACAGTCCCAGCGCTGCGGCGACGAACATCGTCGACATGGTGCCGGCGTCGTTGTCCATGGTCGGCAGGAAGCCGTGCGGGTCGAGCTTGTAGACCTGCGTCTTGATCGGCGGTCTGAACTCACCGCCGGAGCTGGGGAGTTCGTTCGTCGAGCCGGTCGCGATGTAGCGGTTCCAGGTCGTGCCGGTGTAGATGGCGCGCACCCACTTCTGCGTCAGGCTCGGCTCGCCCACGTAGTTGAAGAGGTAGGGGGCCTGGAGGTCGATCTCGTTCGCGTTGGAGTGCAGCATGGTCGAGCCGTCGTCGGCATCGGAGTCCTCGCCGAACATGTGCTCGACGGCGGCCTTTCCGGCCTTCGCGCCGCCCATCGCCTCGATGAGGCCGCCCATGTCGTACGCGTCGTACCAGTGGTACTGCCAGAGCGTGCCCTGGTAGAGCCCGGCCGCCTCGAACTTCTCGTGGTCGGCGCTCTGCCAGTCGCCGCCCGCCGCACGCGGGGTGAGCAGCCCGACCTCGGTGCCGTCCGCCGCCGTCCAGGCCCCGGACTTGACGAGGTTGTCGATCGCCATGGTCGACTGGGTGCGCAGCTTCCGCGCGTCCGCGTCCTTGCCGAGCGCGTCGGCGACGACGGCCAGCGCCCACTGGTCGTAACCGCGCTGGACGGTCGTCCCGGGATCGCCGGCGATGTATCCCTGCCGCAACTGCGCGCCGGTGTAGTACCCGACGTACGACTTGAGCGCCGGGTACGCCTCGTCGAGGCGGTCGAAGCCCCCGTACCCCTTGGACAGCGCGTCGGCGATCACGACGGGCGAGCGCTCCCACCGCACCGTCGGCACCGAGTGGGTGAGGCTGCCGAGGCTCTTGCCCGAGGTGTGCGCGTCGGCGAACAGCACGATGAGCGACTGCACGAGATCCCGGTACGTGGCCGGGTCGATGTACGCCTCCACCGAGTACTTGCGGAAGTCGTCCCAGGTGGACCAACCGTCGTAGTACGTGAAGCCGTTGGTCTTGTGCACCGCTCCGTCGACGCCCCGGTACGTCCCGCTGGTGCTGGTGGCGTTCACCGGCAGCGCGTACATGCGGTACAGGTGCGTGTAGAAGAGCTTGCTCAGCGTCGAACCGGGGTCGGACGTCGGGGAGTTGTGGACGGCGACGGCACCGAGCGTACGGCTCCACTCCGCCTTCGTCCGGGCGCGCGCCTGGTCGAAGGTGAGGCCGCCCACCTCGTTGCGCTGATCGGTCAGGGCCTGTTCGGCGCTGATCGGCGACAGTGTGATCCGCAGCTCGATGTCGTCCCCGGCGGCCTTGCCGAACCCGAGGATCGCGCCGGTGTCGGTGCCGTCCTGCGCGGTCGCGCCGCTCAACTTCCCGTCGCCGCCCCAGCTTTGGAGGGAGGTGACAGGAGCGTTGGTCGTGGCGGCGTAATACAGCTTGTACGAGGCGCCGTTGAAGGACCCCGCGACGAACCCGGTGAGCGAGGTGGTGCCGTCCGGGAGCGTCGTCGCCTTCAGGGTGGAGCGGGTCCGGCTGGTGAAGTTGTTGGCGAGGTCGAGCACGAGCCGCGGCTCGGCCCCGCCCGGGAAGCCGTACCTTTCGAGCGCCGTCCGCGTCGTCGCGGTCATCTCCGCGTCGATGGTCCCCGCGGAGTCCCCGAGCCCCACCTGGTAGTAGCCGGGCGTGGCGGTCTCGTCGTCATGGCTGTACGAGTGCGCGTAGGTGCCGGCCGCCGGGCGGCTGTCGTACGACGTGGTCGTCGGCACGACCAGCAGATCACCGCCGCCGCCCGAACCGCCGACCCCGTCGAGGTTCGTCGCCGTGAACCCGGCGATGTGGTCCTCGTCGTAGTCGTACCCGGTGTGGTTGCGGCCCGGCGTGGTCAACGGGTTGACCTTGGCGAGGCTGTGCGGCGCCTGGGCCCCGGGCAGGTCGTTGCCGTCGTCACCGGCGGTGGAGACGAAGGGGGCGACGAGGCGGGTGTAGTCGGTGCCCTCCGAGGTGACGGCGGGCGCCGCGGCCGCTGCCGTACCGCCCCCCGCCAGCGCGGCGAGGCCGAGCGCTCCGGTGACCAGGACGGCGCACAGACGGCGGGATCTGCGGGAAAGGGGTCTACGGGAGCGGGGTCTGACAGGCACGGAACCTCTCCAGCGTCGCGATGGACAAGCACGATCCGGCCGCACAGGTGGACAACGTTGTCTACCCACCTGATGTGTCCACGACCACTCGCCATCAAACCCGGAGAAGACATACAACGGGCGAACAGGACGCGTACGTTGACGACGACTCCGGCTCAGCCCGCGAGGGCCCGCGCGGCGGACTCCAGCCGGAGCATGGCCTCCTCGTCCGGGGTGCCGGGAGCGGCCTGATAGACGACCATCCGCTGGCCACCCGTACGGGCCAGCCGCATGACCTCGTACGTCAACGTCATCGGGCCGGCCTTCGGATGCCGGAACCGCTTCTGTCCGCCGCCGCGCTCACAGACGTCGTACCGCTCCCAGAGTCCGGCGAACTCCGGTGACTTCAGCACCAGTTCACCGACGAGCGCGGTCAGCTCGGGGTCGTCCGGATCGGCTCCGGCGACCGCCCGCAGATGCGCCACCGAGAGGGCGACGGTCTCCTCCCAGGGGTCGTAGAGCGTCCGGCCGACCGGGTGCAGGAACAGATAGCGGGTCAGGTTGCGCTGCTCCTCCGGCCACTCCCACAGGCCCGGCAGCAGTCGCCGCCCGGGCGGGTTCGCGGCCAGGACGCGGTTGTAGCGGCTCACCACGTACGCGGGCAGCGGGCGCACCGACTCCAGCATCCGCAGGACGGATTCACGGACGGTGTGGTCCGCGGAGGCGGGCAGCTCGGTGGGCCGTCCGGAGGCCAACTCGGCGAGCTCATGCAGGCGTTCGTACCCGTCGCCGCGCAGTCGCAGGGCGCGGCCGAGGGCGTCCAGGACGGCGGGCGAGGGGTTGGTCTCCCGGCCGCGCTCCAGGCGGATGTAGTAGTCGACGCTGACCCCGGCGAGCGCGGCGAGTTCCTCCCGGCGCAGTCCGGGGGTGCGGCGCAGACCGGCACCGGCCGGGAGCCCCACGTCCTGCGGCCGTATCTGCGCCCGACGGGCCTTGAGGTATCGCCCGAGTTCGGTCCCCCGGGTATCCACAGCTGCCATCCGGCCATTGTCGCAGGCACCCGCCGAACGCTGAGGGGGTGCACCAGGGCCTGGAACACCACACCCGGGCACAGCGCGGTCTGCCGCGCGGCCGCGAACGGGCGGAGAGTGGTCGTGCCGGAGCGGGCGGTCGGACGGCCGGGGTCCAGGGGGTGCACGACACCGGACCGCGCCCTCGACCGCCCTGAACCGCCCGCCCGGCACACACCAGGGAGCCGCTCACCACAGGGGTCACGACCAGCAGCCCACTCAGTTACGGAGGACCAGCCGCCCGCTCGCTCCCCCACCTGAAGCCTCTACGCCCACCACCCGCACGATCCGCGTCTCAACCCCGCACGCAGGCTGTCCCCTCGACCCGCCACCTCAGCCCCGCACCCAGGCTGTCCACTCGACCCGCCACCTGAAGCCCTCACGCCCAGCTGCCCGCTTGGCCACCCGTCGCAAGCCACTCACCTCCAGCCACCCGCTCAACCACCCGCCCCGGGCCCCGCCCTCCCCAGCCGCCCGCCTCCCGCCCTCCCCCTCCGTCGCACAGGAGTTCACCATGCCGTCCGCACCTACGCCGTCCCCGTCGTCGGCCCTATCCGCCGCTTCCCCTTCCGCTCTCGGCCGCAGCGCGGAGCGGTCCACCCCCGGACTCCGGCGGCACCTCCCTGATCGCGCGAGGCCAACCGCCCCCTCCTCCAAGACCCCCGCCCCGCCCCCGCGAAGCGGCACCGCCCTGCTCGCCTCTCTCCTCGGCTTCTCCGTGATCACGATCGACGTCTCGGCGGTGAACATCGCCCTGCCCGCGATCCGGAGCACCCTCAGCGGCGGCATGACCGGGCTCCAGTGGGTCGTCGACGCGTACACCCTGATGTTCGCGGCCCTGATGCTCTCCGCCGGCGCCCTCTCCGACCGCATCGGCGCGCGCCGCGCCTACGCGTGGGGCGTGGCTCTGTTCACCCTGGCCTCCCTCGGCTGCGCACTGGCCCCCGGCATCGGCGTACTGGTCGCCGCCCGCGTCGCACAGGGCGCCGCGGCGGCGATCGTGATGCCGGCCTCGCTGGCGTTGATCAGGGAGTCCTACGACGACGCACGCGCCCGTGCCCGAGCCATCGCGCTGTGGACGGTGGGCGGCTCGGTGGCGATGGCCGCGGGCCCGGTACTGGGCGGACTGCTCACCGACTCGGCCGGCTGGCGGGCGGTGTTCCTGCTCAACCTCCCGGTGGGCGCGGTGATCCTGGCCCTGCTGGTGCGGGTGAACCGCTCCCCGCGCCGCCCCGCCGCACTGGACGGCGGCGGCCAGCTCACCGCCGTACTGGCCCTGGCCGGCCTGGCGTTCGCGGTGATCGAGGGCGGCCACCTGGGCTGGACCAGCGCCCCCGTACTGGCGGCGGCCGCACTGGCCGTCGTCTCCGGCTACGCCTTCCGCGTGCTGGAGGCCCGCCACCCCCACCCCATGGTCCCGCTGACCATGCTGACGGACCGTCGGGTGGCAGTCCCGCTGGCGGTGGGCTTCTCGATCAACGCGGCCTTCTACGGCGGGATCTTCGCCCTCGGCCTCTACTACCAGCAGCTGCGCGGAATGTCGGCGATCACGGCGGGCCTGATGTTCGTCCCCATGTCGGCGGTGGTGACGGCGACCAACCTGGCGTCACCGCGGCTGGCGGAGCGCATCGGCCGACGCCGGGTGATAGTGACGGGCCAGATCATCTTCGTAGGAGCGATGCTGGCCCTGCTCCCCCTGACCGCGCACACCCCGATCTGGCTGGTCCTCACCCTCCTCCTCCCCCTGAGCATGGGCGGCGCGCTGGCCGTCCCGGCCCTCACGGCCCTCCTGATGGACGCGGTCCCCCAGTCCCGCACGGGCACCGCGTCAGGCCTCCTCAACTCCCTGCGCCAGACGGGCGGCGCCCTGTCGGTAGCCCTCTTCGGCACCCTCCTCTCCCCCACAGCCGACACCTTCTCCCTCCCGGGCCTGCACACAGCCCTCCTCACGGTGGCGGCCCTCCTCCTCACGACGACGGCCCTCGCCCACCTGTTTCTCCCTCGCGGCTGACTCACACCCCCGCCCCTTATGAGTACTCAATGAGCGCTCAATAGTGCTAGCCTCAATGGACGCAGGAAGGGAGCGGGCATGCCCAAGGAGTCGGCGAACAACCCGGTGAAGCGGCGTCGCGCCGAGCTGAACCTCACGCAGCAGGAGGCGGCGCGACGCGCTGACGTGTCCCTGGCTACCTGGCGGCGCTTCGAGAACAGCGCAGCCAACGCGGGCCCACTGGACGGATTCCGAGCGGACAACCTGCAAGGAATCGCTCGGGCGCTGAAGCTCAGCGTCACAGGGCTGAGGCAGTTGACCGACACCGACATCACCACCGAGAGCGGGGCGAGGGTCGACAGTCACGTCGAGATCGACGAGTCGGTCAGCGATGTCGTACGCCTGTTCAACAAGTCGTTCACGGGCGACCCGCTTACCCCTGTCGACGCCATGGCGCTGGCCAACACCGTCGACTTCTCGGATTTCGCCCCCACTCGGGACGGCAGGCTGCATCTGGACAGCTCGTTCAGCTACGAGTTCGCCGCTTACCTGAAAGGCGAGGCGACGATCCGGGACGTCGGCCTGTTGCGCGACCTGCCCGAGCTGGCCCTCACGCAGGTCAACAACCACTGGCTGGTACGCATGGGCGAACGCATCATGCGTATCGGCAGCGAGCTCGGGAAAGGGCGCGTTCCGCGTCCGCAGTGCCTCGCCGACGAGTACGCCCTGTGGATCGTCATCCAGAACACCGATCCGCCTCAACTGGGAGACGTTCTCGACACGTTCCCCGGGCTTCGGGACGCGGATGACGTATTCGGTCACGATCCCGATGTCGATGACCCCGACGACGAGGCCGCGATCCGGGAGGACTGGATGAACCGTATGGCGGGAGGCCTCCTCCCACCGGACGAAAGCCACGACCACCGGCGGTACGACCTGATCCTCCTGGAGGCATACCGGCAAGGCGTCTACGACACCGGCGACCCCCGTCACCCGGTTCGCTGGTTCGACCGGGACGACCTTCGTGAACGGTGCGAGTCGGAGCTGGCCTTCGTCAGATTGCCGAAAGAGGAACAGGAAGCACGGACCGCCGAAGCGCACAGCCGCATGTCAGAGATGCCGAGTCCGCTCGGCACGTGAAGAACACAGCGCACGGTCGACGAGGTCGGTGACCTCCCGGATCTGTCGCGCAGCGGTGATTTCGTCGCCGGGCCGACTGTGCAAGGAGACGGTGACGGCACTTCGCCCGTCAGAGGCGGGCCACACCATATAGCCGAATCCGCTGCCGCTGTGGCCCCAGTACCCACCGCCGCAGGACAGTGGGGTCCAGTCGAGGCCGAGACCGTCACGTGCGCCCGGCGGCGAACCGTGGTCGGCGGACACTGCGACCGTGCGCTGCATTTCCGCCAGTTGCTCGGGAGCCGGCAACTCGCCCCCTACCAGCGCTTTGAAGAACCTGTTGATGTCCGCCGCTTCGGCGATCATCGCCCCGTCTGCGTCACCGTCGAGCCTGGACCTCACGTTCCCACGAACGGCCCGTGACCGCTTTGATCACCATGCCCGAGAGGACGTAATTGGTGTTGAAGTACTTCCAGTTCGTACCCGGTGCGAAGGACGGCGGGTGCCGCATGGCGAAGGCGACACGTTGCTCGGAGGTACAGGTGGTCCAGCGATGCGTGCGGTATCAGGCGGCGCTGAGGTCCGGGACGACGTCACCGATGTAGTCGGGCAACCCACTGGTGTGCTGGAGCAGTCGACGCAGGGTGATCCTGCGTCCGTCATTGCCTTGGCCACGGACTACGCCCGGCAGCTACCTGTCCACCGTGTCGTCCAGCGACAGCCGGTCCTCGCCGACGAGTTGGAGCAGGACGGTCGCCACGAACGTCTTCGTGGCGCTGCCGATCCTCACGTACTCGTCTTGGGGCACCGGTTTCCCGGTGTTGATGTCACCGACCCCGCTGCGGGCCGTGCGCACTCCCTGTGGCGTCTCCACGGTGACCGACACTCCGGTGACGCAAGAGACGAGACAGCGAATGGGCGGGCCCGGCGTGCCGCACGTCCGGGCGAACAGGCCCCGGAAACCAAAGATCCCGCCCGATCAAGAAGATCGGACGGGATCTTATCAACTACTCCTGAGCGAACTCAAGAACAGTCGTTGCGGTGGACCTGTGGGGATTTGAACCCCAGACCCCCTCGATGCGAACGAGGTGCGCTACCGGACTGCGCCACAGGCCCTTGCAACGAGTGAAACTCTAGCATCCCCATCCGTGTGCTTGGAAATCCGTTCCCGGCTGGTCAAGGGGACCTCACTCGTTGGCCGCCCGCGGGCGCTCGCCGTCCTCGTACTGGTCGAAGAGCGGGGTGCGACCCCGTTCACGGGCGCGGCGGGCGGACGCGGCGCGGCGGGCGTCGGTGCGGCCGTCCGCCGCCGCTCTGTCCTCCGAGCCGGCCGCCCCGTCCGACGGCTCCTCCGCCACCGCGTCCGCCACGACGTCCGTCTCCTGCTCCGGCGCGACCGCGCTGGACCGCGCCGAGCTCCACGCGTCCGGCGCCCCGAGGTCCACGTCCGGCGTGGCCCGCGGCGCGACCGGCGCGGTCACGTACGTCGGCAGCGGCACCGGCACCGGATCCCAGCTGTCGCCGTGCCCCGGCCTGCGCTGCCGCTCCCGCTGCTGGTCGACCCACTCGGCGTGGTCGGTCTGCTCGACGAGGGCGCGCCGGTCGGCGGCGAGTGCCGACAGCCCGGCATCGGTCTGCGTCTCTGGTCCCTCGTCCGGTTCGTCGGCGTCCGCACCGGTCGCGACGGACGCCCGCCGGCGCGGCTCGCGCGAACGCTCCCGCAGTCGCTGCGCGGCGGCCTCCGCCCGGCGCCGGTCCATCTGGTAGGCGAACCGCCGGCGTTCCTGGGAGCGCAGATAGGCGATGTACGCGCTGAGCATCACGGCCGGCACGCCCGGTGCCCACAGGAACGTGAGCCCGCCGACGGCCGCGACGACCGCGCCCAGCGTGAAGGCGATGAAGAGCATCACCGTCGTACGCCGACGGCGCGCGAGCACCTTCGAGCGCCGGGCGCGCGCGGCGGCCGCCTCGGCGGACGGCGTACGCCGGGCGGCGCCCAAAGCGGAGGCGTTCGAAGCGGAGGCGCCCGAAGCGGAGGCGTTCGAAGCGGGAGCGGAGGCGGAGGGGGCTTTGGCGGAAGAGGCCGGTCCACCGGCCGTCTGTTTGCGCGCCGCTTCCCGCGAGGGCTCCCGTACCGTCGCCTTGGCCTGCGGACGCGCCGGAGGCATGGCGAAGGCCCGGACGTCCACCGAGTCGGTGACGGCGTCCGGTTCGTCGGCGGCGCGCTCCTCCTCGTCGGTGGAGCGCGCGCGCAGGTCCTTGGCGTACCGACGCTCCATGCCCGCCCGTCCGGACAGCAGCCGGATGGCGGTGCTGAAGCGTTCCGTCGGACGGGCCTCGTTCAGCTCGTCCTGCCTACGGAGCCACATCGGCACCAAGTAGGCGGCCCAGGCCCCGACAATGACTGCGTAGATGAGGCCGCTGCTGCTCACGCCTCACACCGTAGAGGGGTTTGCGTGAGGCCATCCGCCAATTGGGCCGGTGTGTCGCACGATCCGGCTGATATTTCGAGCTTTTTTTGTGACC
Source organism: Streptomyces sp. NPDC047072 (assembly GCF_040643855.1). Lineage (NCBI taxonomy): Bacteria > Bacillati > Actinomycetota > Actinomycetes > Kitasatosporales > Streptomycetaceae > Streptomyces > Streptomyces sp. NPDC047072. The sequence goes on from NZ_JBEYVC010000003.1 coordinate 111,449, forward strand.
GATCCGATCAGCAGGCCGCCGAGGACGCGAATTCAATGCCCTGAGACAGTCATCCGGCGATCATTTTCGAACACTTATTCAATTACTCGTCGACCGCGCCCGCTGCCAGCGTCGCAGCAGGCCGTCGGGCACCTCCTCCGCGGTGAGCGCGAAGACGAGATGGTCGCGCCAGGCGCCGTCGATGTGGAGATAGCGCGGCCGCAGCCCCTCCTCACGGAATCCGAGTTTCTCCACGACCCGGCGGCTGGGGCCGTTCTCGGGCCGAATGCAGACCTCGATGCGGTGCAGCCCCACGGTCCGGAAACAGTGGTCCACGGCGAGCGCCACGGAGGTGGGCATCACCCCGCGCCCGGCCACCGACTGGTCCACCCAGTAGCCGACGTGCCCCGAGCACATGGAGCCCCAGGTGATCCCGGCGACCGTCAACTGCCCGACCAGCTGGCCCTGGTACTCGATGACGAACGGCAGCATCCGGCCCGCGTTCGCCTCGGAGCGCAGATGCCGGACCATCTGGCGGTAGGTCGGCCGGTGCGCGATCGGCCCGCTGGGGGTGGGCGGCGGGATGGTCGCCTCCCAGGGGCGCAGCCAGTCCCGGTTGCGCCGGTTGACCTCGCGCCACATGCGCTGGTCACGCATCCTTATGGGCCTCAGGACGACATCGCCGTCCGCCAGTACGACGGGCCATGACGGGCTGTTCAGCTCGCACCCCCACTGCCGGCGCCGGGTCTGACGTGGTCGCTGCCGCGGATCTGGTCGACGGCGTGCGTCAGGAGGGGCTCCAGGACGGCCAGGCCGTCCTTCACCCCGCCGCTGGAACCCGGCAGGTTGACGATCAGCGTGCCCCGCGCGACCCCGGCCAGGCCCCGGGACAGCGCGGCGGTCGGCACCTTGTCGCGGCCGTACGCGCGGATGGCCTCCGCGATGCCCGGCACCTCGTGGTCGAGCACCGCGCGGGTCGCCTCGGGGGTGCGGTCGGTGGGCGAGATGCCGGTGCCGCCGGTGGTGACGACGACGTCGTATCCGGCGTCGACGCCCGCGCGCAGGGCGGCCTCCACGGGGTCCCCGTCGGGGACGACCTGCGGGCCGTCGACGGCGAAGCCGAAGCGTCTGAGGCCGTCGGCGACCAGCGGGCCGCCCTTGTCCTCGTAGACCCCGGCGGCGGCCCGGTTGGAGGCGGTGATGACCAGGGCGCTGTACGGCGCCGACAGGGCGCCGCCGACCGACCCGTCGAGTGTCATGTCCGGCTCCAGTCGCCCGACTTGCCGCCCGTCTTCTCCTCGACCCGTACGTCCGTGATGACCGCTCCCTTGTCGACCGCCTTGACCATGTCGATCACGGTGAGCGCGGCGACCGAGACCGCGGTGAGCGCCTCCATCTCGACGCCCGTGCGGTCCGTGGTCTTCACGGTGGCCAGGATCTCCACGGCGTCGTCCGCGACCGACAGGTCCAGTTTCACACCCGACACCGACAACGGGTGGCACAGCGGGATCAGGTCCGGGGTCCGCTTGGCGCCCATGATCCCCGCGATGCGCGCGGTGGCGAGCGCGTCCCCCTTGGGGACCCCCTCGCCGCGCAGCAGCTCGATCACCCGGGGCGAGACCAGGACCCGGCCGCTGGCCCGGGCGGTGCGCGCGGTCACGTCCTTGTCGGATACGTCGACCATCCGGGCGGCGCCCGCGTCGTCGATGTGTGTCAGTCGGTCCTGCGTACTCATGGTTGTGCGGCGCTCCCGGTCCGGCCTGTCGTGCGCGACACGGTACCGCCAACCAGGCCCTCTCAGCCGAGCAGGACCACTTCGACCTCGGTGCCGGGCTCCACGGACTCCACGTCCTCCGGTACGACGATCAGCGCGTTGGCGTGCGCCAGGGCCGCGACCAGATGGGACCCGGCGCCCCCGACCGGGCTGACCTCGCCGTCCGCGTGCAGGCCCCGCAGGAACTGGCGGCGCCCCTTGGGCGAGCTCAGCGCCCTCTGGGCGGTCAGTGTGGCCCGCACCTTCGGCCGGTGGACGTCCTCCAGGCCCATCAGGGCGCGGATCGCGGGGCGGACGAACAGCTCGAAGGAGACGTACGACGACACCGGGTTGCCCGGCAGGGCCAGCAGCGGGGTGTGGTCGGGGCCGACGGAGCCGAAGCCCTGGGGCTTGCCGGGCTGCATGGCGAGCTTGCGGAAGTCGACGCCGCTGCCCGGTTCGTCCTCGTCGCCGGCGTACGACAGCGCCTCCTTGACGACGTCGTACGCGCCGACGCTCACGCCGCCCGTGGTGACCATGAGGTCGGCGCGGACGAGCTGGTCCTCGATGGTGGAGCGGAGCGTCTCGGGGTCGTCGGGGACGGCGCCCACGCGGTAGGCGATGGCGCCCGCGTCCCGGGCGGCCGCGGTGAGCGCGAAGCTGTTGGAGTCGTGGATCTGGCCGCTGCCGAGGCTCTCGTCGGGCTGGACGAGTTCGCTGCCGGTGGACATGACGACCACGCGCGGGCGCGGGCGCACGCGTACGGTGCCGCGGCCGATCGCGGCGAGCAGGCCGATCTGCGGCGGGCCGAGGACGGTGCCGGCCTCCAGGGCGCGGTCGCCGGCCCGGACGTCGCTGCCCCGCGCGCGCACGTGCGCGCGTGCCTGTGCGGAGCGGTACACGTGTACGTGCCCCTCGGCGCCCTCGGGGGCCAGGCTGCTGGCGCGCATCCCGCTCACCGGGCCCTCGCCGAGCCCCCCGTCGGTCCACTCGACCGGGACGACGGCCTCGGCGCCGGGCGGCAGCGGGGCGCCGGTCATGATGCGGGCGGCCTGGCCGGGGCCCACATGGAGCAGGTCGGCCTGGCCCGCCGCGACGTCGCCGACGACCTCGAGGACGGCGGGGAACTCCTCGCTCGCGCCCGCCACGTCCGCGACCCTGACCGCGTACCCGTCCATGGAGCTGTTGTCGAACGGCGGGAGGGAGACCGGGACCGTGACGTCCTCGACCAGGACGCAGCCCTGGGCGTCGAGCAGGTGCAGCTCGATGGGTTCGAGGGGACGGACGGTCGCGAGGATGTCCTCCAGGTGTTCGTCCACCGACCAGAGGTGGTCCTGGTCGGCGGGGCGGGTCGCGGCGCTGCTCAAATCCCTACATCTCCTCGGCTACGAAACTGCGAAGCCAGGTCCGGAAGTCCGGTCCCAGGTCTTCACGTTCGCATGCGAGTCTGACAATGGCACGCAGATAGTCGCCGCGGTCGCCGGTGTCATAGCGGCGCCCCTTGAAGACGACGCCGTGCACCGGGCCGCCGACCTTCCCCGTGGCGGTAGCCACTGATACATGCGTCTGGGCCAGCTGCTGGAGGGCGTCGGTGAGCTGGATCTCGCCTCCGCGGCCGGGCTCGGTCTTGCGCAGTATCTCGAAGATGTGCGGGTCGAGGACATAGCGGCCGATGACCGCGTAGTTCGACGGGGCGTCCGCCGGGTCGGGCTTCTCGACCAGGCCGGTCACCTTGACGACGTCGCCGTCGTCGGTGGCCTCCACGGCGGCGCAGCCGTAGAGGTGGATCTGCTCGGGGGCGACCTCCATCAGGGCGATCACACTGCCGCCGTGCCGCTCCTGGACGTCGACCATCCGCTTGAGCAGCGGGTCGCGCGGGTCGATCAGGTCGTCGCCGAGGAGGACGGCGAAGGGCTCGTGGCCGACGTGCGGCGCCGCGCAGAGCACCGCGTGGCCGAGGCCCTTGGGGTCGCCCTGGCGGACGTAGTGCATGGTCGCCAGGTCGCTGGACTCCTGCACCTTCGCGAGCCGGCCGGCGTCGCCCTTCTTCTGCAGGGCGGATTCCAGCTCGTAGTTGCGGTCGAAGTGGTCCTCAAGGGGGCGTTTGTTGCGTCCTGTGATCATGAGGACGTCGTCGAGGCCCGCGGAGACGGCCTCCTCGACCACGTACTGGATCGCCGGCTTGTCCACGACCGGCAGCATCTCCTTGGGAGTGGCCTTGGTGGCCGGCAGGAACCGGGTGCCGAGGCCCGCTGCGGGGATGACAGCCTTGCTGATCCGAGGGTGAGACTGAGTCATGCCCGCAACCCTATCCGGCGCTTTTGCGTGGAATCTGAGGCTCCGGTTAATTGGGCCTGATATCAGCGTATTGAAAGGGTACGGGTGCAGCCTTTGAGTCACACCGGACGTCCGGCCGAGCCTGACAAGCGAATGTTGCGACGGGAACTCCTCGCGGTGAGGAACAGGTTGACGGCCGATGACGTGCGGGAATCGGGTGCCGCGCTGGCCCGGCGGGCGCTGGGGCTGCCCGAGCTGGCGCGTGCGCGCACGGTGGCGGCGTACGTCTCCGTGGGGGGCGAACCCGCCACGCTCGCGCTGCTGGACGAGCTGCGCGCGCGGGGCGTGCGCGTCCTGCTCCCCGCGCTCCTGCCGGACCACGACCTCGACTGGGGCGCCTACGCCGGCGAGGGCTCCCTGGCCCGGGTCCAGCACGGCGGAAAGATGGCCCTCTTCGAGCCCGCCGGGGAACGGCTGGGCCCGGACGCCGTGACCACCGCCGACGTGGTGCTGCTGCCGGGTCTGGCGGTCGACGGGCGCGGGATGCGCCTGGGGCGCGGCGGGGGGTCGTACGACCGGGTGCTCGCGCGCCTGGAGCGCGCGGGCGCACGACCGGCGCTGGTGGTGCTCCTGTACGACACCGAGGTCGTCGCCCGGGTCCCGGCGGAGGCACACGACCGCCCGGTGCACGCCGTGGTCACACCGGCAGGCGTGCGCCGCTTCCCGGCCGAGGCGTGAAAGGGCCCCTCCACGCGCGCGTGGAGGGGCCCTTCGTCCGGTCGGCTACGGCTTCAGCACCAGTGTGTCGCTCGTGCTCTTGTCGACGGCACTGTCCGAGAAGGACCAGTCGAGCAGTTCGCCCTTGACCCACTTGCCGGTCTGGTCGGTGTAGTGCGAGCTGAAGGCGTGCCCCGAGGCGCCCGTGAGGTTGATCCACTTCGACTTGTCGAGGTCGCCGAGGTTGACCACCATGCGCATCGACGGCACCCAGACGACGCCGTAGCCCCCTGCGGCGTTCCAGCCGGTCGCGTTGACCGTCGCCTCGCCGCCGCCGAGCTTCCAGGGGCCGCGGTTGAGGAGGTACTTCACGACGTCGGGGCCGTCGGTGCCCAGGGTCTGGTTGTTCAGGAACAGGCGGTGCAGCCGGCCCCAGCTCCAGGTATCGATGTCCTTGCCGAGCTTCGCGGTCAGCTCCCAGCGGGCGTCGATCATGGCGCGCTTGAACAGCTCGTCGCGGTTGGTGGCCTTGGGACGGTCGCCGACGCCGGCCGGCGTCTTCCACCAGTCACTGTTCGGGTCGTTCATCAGCTTGCGGACCACCTCGAACCAGCGGTCGCCGCCGTCGGGCTGCGCCTGGTCGGCGTCGCGCTGACCGCACTCGCGGACCTTGTCGGTGTCGTCCACCGGCCCCGTGGTGTTGACCGGGTCGACCCACAGGCACTGGCCCTTGACCCGCAGCTCCTTGGGCAGCTTGTTGCCGAACGCGAGCTTGAGGATGTTGCGCCAGACCGCGTTGAAGTAGGCGGCCGCCGCCGAGTCGGCGTCCTGGGTGTAGTCCCAGCCCTCCAGGAGCTCCTGGGCCTCGCGGACGTCCTTGTCGTCGATGTCGATCTTCAGCAGCTGGGGCACGAGCAGCTTGGCGATCTCGCTGCTGTTGTCGAGCTGCATCTGACGCATGTCGTCGGTGGAGAGCTTGCCGCCGCCCTTGATCTTCTGCTGGATCAGGTCGGTGATGCGCTGGCTGCGGGTGCCGTAGCCCCAGTCCGTGGTGAGCGTGTAGGGGTATTTGTCCTTGTCGACCACGGCCTGGTTGGCGGTGACGATGTAGCCGCGCTTCGGGTTGTACTCGTAGGGCAGCTCGTCCTGCTGGATGTACTTGCCGGTCCAGGTGTACTTGGGGTCCCAGCCGGGGGCCGGGATGGCGCCGGTGTCGCCCTTCTGGCGGATCGGGATGCGTCCGGGCAGCGTGTAGCCGATGTTCTCGGAGTCGGCGTAGACGAGGTTCTGCGAGGGCACGTCGAACAGGGACGCGGCCTGGCGGAACTCGCTCCAGTTCGACGCCTTGTCCATCGCGAAGACGGCGTCCATGGAGGTGCCGGGGTCCAGCGCGGTCCAGCGCAGGGAGACGCCGTAGCCGTCGCCCCGGTCGGGTGCCTCGTTGCCCACGCCGGCCTTCTTGCCGACCTGGACGAGTTCGTCGTTGCGGTCGGAGAGCAGGGGGCCGTTGTTGGTCTCGCGGACGACGATCTTCTTGGACGCGCCGCCGGCGACCTTGATGGTCTCCTCGCGCGTGGTGAAGGGCTTGACCTTGCCGTCGTAGAGGTAGCCGTCGCCGCTGAGCTTCTCCAGGTAGAGGTCGGTGACGTCGACGCCGGAGTTGGTCATGCCCCAGGCGATCTTCGCGTTGTGGCCGATGATCACACCGGGCATGCCCGCGAAGGTGTAGCCGGTGACGTCGTACTGGCACTTGCTGGAGACGGTGCGGCAGTGCAGGCCCATCTGGTACCAGACGGACGGCAGCGCGGCCGACAGGTGCGGGTCGTTGGCCAGCAGCGGGTGGCCGGTGATGGTGTGCGAGCCCGCGACGACCCACGAGTTGGAGCCGATGCCGTTGCCGTTGACGCCGACGGCCGTCGGGACGTCGTCCAGGACGTCGGAGAGGCCCGAGAGCTGGCTCTGGAGGGCCGAGGAGGCCGAAGAGGCCGTCGTGGTGCCGTCGGTGCCCGTGCCGCCGTTCGTCGAGGTGCCGGTGCCCGTGCCGGACAGGCCGTTGTTCGCCGAGCTGCCGTTCTGCTGGAACGTCCCGGTGAGCTCGTCGTACTGGCCCTCCTGGACGATCGTCTGGTTGCGGCTGTACGGGTAGTCCGGGTACAGGTCGGCGATCTGCTTCGGGCCGAGGCGGCTGGTCATCAGGGCCCGGTCGATCTCGTCCTGCATGTTGCCGCGCAGGTCCCAGGCCATCGCCTTGAGCCACGAGATCGAGTCGACCGGAGTCCACTTCGCGGGCTTGTAGTCGTTGACGAAGCCGAGCGCGGCGTACTCCAGGGAGATCTCCTTGCCGCTCTTGCCCTGGAGGTAGGCGTTGACCCCCTTGGCGTACGCCTGGAGGTACTTCTTGGTGGAGGCCGACAGCTTGGTGTCGTACTCCTCCTTGGCGACCCGGTCCCAGCCGAGCGTGCGCAGGAACTCGTCGTTGTCGACCTGGCTCTTGCCGAACATCTCCGACAGGCGCCCGGAGGTCATGTGCCGGCGGACGTCCATCTCGTAGAACCGGTCCTGCGCCTGGACGTAGCCCTGCGCCATGAAGAGGTCCTCGTCGGAGGAGGCGTAGATCTGCGGGATGCCGTAGCCGTCCCGCTTGACGTCCACGGGCCCCGACAGGCCCTCCAGCGTGATCGAGCCCTTGGTCTGCGGCAGGGACGCGCGGACCGTGCTCACCGACCAGTAGCCGCCGTAGGCGATGCCACCGATGACGGCCAGGACGAGCACGAGAACGATCAGGCGGGCTCTGCGCCCCTTCTTCCTGCCGGACTTGCCGGGCTGCTGACCCGATGAGGCGGTGGTGGTGGGGGGCATCGCTGTCCTTGCTGTCCTAACGCGAGCGGCAGGGCGGGCTGTGCTTTTGACTGAGAGCCTGTGTGACACAGGCTCTGCGCGCTGGAGCAACCATAGGCGCAGCGCCTACGGCCACTTGACGCGGAGTCGGGAACTGGAGGGCACGGGCGTTCGATCTCGGGGCGAGAAGCGTCAAGAAATCGTCAAGAGTTAGGTAAGGTAACGAAGTACTTGGGTGCGGAGCCTCACCTCTTCGTGTCCTATGTACGTGAGCTCACGCGCGCGTGATGCGGGTGAGCCAGGGAAGGGAACGGCCGCTGACAGTCCACCACCTCAACCAGCTCCTGCTCGTCTGCTCGCTCGTCCTGCTCGTCGCCGTGGCAGCGGTCCGGATCTCCTCGCGCAGCGGGCTCCCCAGCCTGCTCGTGTACCTGGGGATCGGCATCGCCATGGGCCAGGACGGCATCGGCGACATCCACTTCGACAACGCCGAACTGACCCAGGTCATCGGATACGCGGCCCTGGTCGTGATCCTGGCCGAGGGCGGCCTCGGCACGAAGTGGAAGGAGATCAAACCGGCCCTGCCCGCCGCCACCGCGCTCGCGCTGGCCGGGGTCGCGGTGAGCGTCGGGGTCACGGCGACGGCCGCGCACTACCTGATCGGCCTCGAGTGGCGTCAGGCGCTCATCATCGGGGCGGTCGTCTCCTCCACGGACGCGGCGGCGGTCTTCTCGGTGCTGCGCCGCATCCCGCTGCCCGCGCGCGTGACGGGCACGCTGGAGGCCGAGTCCGGCTTCAACGACGCCCCGGTGGTCATCCTGGTCGTCGCCTTCTCCCAGGCGGGCCCCGTCGAGCACTGGTACGTCCTGCTGGGCGAGATAACCATGGAGCTGGCCATCGGCGCCGCCATCGGCATCGCGGTGGGCTGGCTCGGCTCCTGGGGCCTCCGGCACGTGGCGCTGCCCGCCTCCGGCCTCTACCCGATCGCCGTCATGGCGATCGCCGTCACGGCGTACGCGGCGGGCGCCATGGCCCACGGCAGCGGCTTCCTCGCCGTCTATCTGGCCTCGATGGTCATGGGCAACGCCAAGCTGCCGCACTGGCCCGCCACGCGCGGTTTCGCCGACGGCCTCGGCTGGATCGCCCAGATCGGCATGTTCGTCCTGCTCGGCCTGCTGGTCACCCCGCACGAACTCGGCGACGACGTCCTGCCCGGACTCGTCATCGGGCTGGTGCTCACGATGGTGGCGCGCCCCCTGAGCGTCTTCCTGTGCCTGACCCCGTTCAAGGTCGCCTGGCAGGAGCAGACCCTGATGTCCTGGGCGGGCCTGCGCGGCGCCGTGCCCATCATCCTGGCGACGATCCCCATGGTGAACGGCGTCGAGGGCAGCCGGCGCATCTTCAACATCGTCTTCGTCCTGGTCGTCGTATACACCCTCGTCCAGGGTCCGACGCTGCCCTGGCTGGCCCGCAAGCTGCGCCTGGGCGAGGGCCCCGAGGCCGCCGACCTCGGCATCGAGTCCGCCCCACTGGAGCGGCTGCGCGGGCATCTGCTGTCCGTCGCGATCCCCGAGGGCTCCCGGATGCACGGCGTGGAGGTCAACGAGCTCAGGCTGCCCGCCGGAGCCGCCGTCACCCTCGTCGTCCGCGATGGAAAATCGTTCGTTCCGCTGCCCACCACGGTGCTCCGGCGCGGCGACGAACTCCTCGTCGTCGCCACCGACCCGGTCCGCGACGCCGCGGAACAGCGCCTTCGCGCGGTCGGCCACGGCGGCAAGCTGGCGGGCTGGCTGGGCACGGGCGGCGGCCGGGACACAGGTTAAGAGCGTGTTACGCGCTCCCTGTACGATGAGGGCGCACTCCTGATCGAACCAACTCTGCCTGACGCAGTGCTGGCGCGACCGTATGGCGGCCGAGACACCCTCCGTGGTGTGGCATCTACCGCAGTCCGCGCAAGAGGACAGCTCTCGGCCCGCCCCTCAAGGGGGCGCGCTACCAGGCGGCAGAAAGGCACGGGCCGTGGCATCCACGGTCACCTCCTCCCGCCCGGGATACGGACAGCTGCTGCGCACCCGCGGCGCCTGGACGTTCCTGCTCCCCGGCTTCGCGGCACGCCAGCCGTTCGCGATGCTCACCCTCTCCCTCGTGCTGCTCGTCCAGCACACCACCGGCTCCTACGGCGCGGCAGGCGCCGTCGCGGCGGTCACCGGTGTCTCCATGGCGCTGTTCGCGCCCTACAGCGGCCGTCTCGCGGACCGTCACGGGCAGCGCGCGGTGCTGGTCCCCGGCGTCCTCGTGCACACGGCGTCGGGCATCGCCCTGACCGTCCTGGCGCTGTCCCACGCCCCCCTTTGGGCGCTGTTCGCGGCGGCCGTGCCCACCGGCGCCTCGGTGCCGCAGATCGGGCCCATGGTGCGCGCCCGCTGGGGCGTCAAGCTCCAGGGCTCACCCCTGATGACCACCGCGGCGGCCTTCGAGTCGGTCACGGACGAGCTGACCTTCGTCTTCGGCCCACTGCTGGCCACCGCCCTGTGCACCGCCGTGCACCCCGCGGCCGGCCTGCTGACCGAGGCCTCGCTGACGCTGCTCGGCGGACTTCTGTTCGCCGCACAGAAGAGCTCACAGCCGTCCGTCCCTTTCGGGGTCTACGCGCGCGTGGAGCACACCTCGGCGCTGCGGGTCCCCGGGGTGCGCGTGCTGATCGTGACCTTCCTGGGCATCGGTGCCGTCTTCGGCGGCATGCAGGTCTCGCTCGCCGCGTTCAGCGAGTCGATCGGCGAGCCCGGCCTGAACGGCGTCCTGTACGGCGTCTTCGCGGCGGGCAACATGATCTCCGGCCTGGTCTGCGGCGCGATCGCCTGGAAGGTGGCCCCGCGCAGGCGCCTGGTCGTCGCTTACGGCGCCCTCGCCCTGACGGCCTCCGGCCTGTGGGCCGCGCACTCGGTGCTCGTCCTCGCGGGCCTCGGCCTCCTGGTCGGCATGTGCATCGCGCCCACTCTGATCACCGGCTACACCCTGGTCGAGAACCTGGTCCCGGCCGGTGCCCGCACCGAGGCCTTCACCTGGCTGACCGGAGCGGTGGCGCTCGGCCAGGCGGCCGCCGTCACGGTCGCCGGACAGCTGGAGGACCGTCTCTGGGACGGCTCCGGATTCCTGGTGCCGATGGGCGGCACGCTGCTGGCCCTGGCGACCCTGCTGGCGCTGCGTTCGCACCTGGTGGGGCGGCCCCGCAGCCGCACCGTCGCGCGTGGCATCGGTCACCGAGTGCCGGTGGCAGTGGACTGATCCCCGGGAATACGTCACTATGGACCCTCGTTAGCACTCATTGAGTGAGAGTGCCAGGAGGAAGACAAGTGCCGACCTACCAGTACCAGTGCACCGAGTGCGGCGAGGGCCTCGAGGCGGTGCAGAAGTTCACCGACGACGCCCTGACCGAGTGCCCCAGCTGCGGTGGCCGCCTGAAGAAGGTGTTCTCCGCGGTCGGCATTGTCTTCAAGGGCTCCGGCTTCTACCGGAACGACAGCCGCGGCTCCTCGTCGAGCAGCTCCCCGGCGTCGTCGTCCTCGAAGTCGTCGACGTCGTCCGACTCCTCGTCTTCGTCGTCCTCCTCGTCGACGTCCTCCTCGTCGTCCTCGGACTCGAAGTCGTCGAGTTCGGGCAGCTCGGCCGGCAGCAGCTCCGCCGCGTAGTTCTCGCTTCCCCAGGACCCGGTCGCCGTACGACGGCCGGGTCTTCGGTGTTTCCTCCGGCACCCGGCGTGCTCGTTGCGGGCCGGATACTGTGCGGGACATGGCGAACGCAGAGATCGGCGTAATCGGCGGTTCCGGCTTCTACTCGTTCCTCGACGACGTGACCGAGATCCAGGTCAACACCCCCTACGGCCCGCCCAGCGACTCCCTGTTCCTCGGCGAGGTGGCCGGGCGGCGGGTCGCCTTCCTGCCCCGGCACGGGCGCGGTCACCATCTGCCGCCGCACCGGATCAACTACCGGGCCAATCTGTGGGCGCTGAGGTCGGTGGGGGCGCGGCAGATCCTCGGACCGTGTGCCGTGGGCGGGCTGCGTCCGGAGTACGGGCCGGGCACGCTGCTCGTGCCGGACCAGCTGGTCGACCGTACGAAGTCCCGGGCGGGAACCTACTTCGACGGGCTGCCGCTGCCGGACGGCGCGGTGCCGCACGTGGTGCACGTCTCCCTGGCCGACCCGTACTGCCCCGTGGGCCGGGCGGCCGCGCTGAAGGCGGCGCGCGGGCGGGACTGGGAGGCGGTGGACGGCGGCACGCTCGTCGTGATCGAGGGGCCGCGGTTCTCGACCCGTGCCGAGTCGCTGTGGCACCGGGCTCAGGGCTGGTCGGTGGTGGGCATGACCGGGCATCCCGAGGCGTCCCTCGCCCGTGAACTGGAGCTCTGCTACACGTCGTTGACGCTGGTCACGGATCTCGACGCGGGCGCCGAGACCGGCGAGGGCGTCTCCCACGAGGAGGTCCTGCGGGTGTTCGCGGCGAACGTGGACCGGCTGCGGGGTGTGCTGTTCGACGCGGTGGCCGCGCTGCCGGCGGACGGGGAGCGGGACTGTCTGTGCGCGAACGCGCTGGGTGGGATGGACCCGGGGTTCGAACTGCCGTAGCGACGACGGAAGTTCTCGTTCGGGTGACGGAGTTTTCCACAACCGGCTGGTAGTCCACCGGTCCCTGCGAGGGGTCGGCGCGATGCCTCATCGTGGCAGCGCAGGCCGATCCCTTCGTCGCAGGTGGTGGTTCCCGTGTCCTTCGCTCCGTCTCCCTCGTCCTTCTCGTCCCCCTCGCCCCTCTCCCCCGTCCCTCCGTACCCGCCCGGCGCGGACGCCCCTCCCACCTGCGAGGTTCCGCACTTCGCGCCGGTGCGGGTGCGCGGCGGGCGGTATCCGCTCGGGCGTCTGGTCCGGCACCGCAAGCGGGCCGTGGCCGTCGGCCTGGTCGTCACCGCGGCCGCGCTCGTGGCGGCGGGGCCCCGGGACGGCGGCGGCGACCGGGCCCGGGGGCATCCGGTGACCGCGTCCGTACGGGAGCACAGGTCCGTGCGGGAGCACCGGGTCGTCGAGACCGTGTCCGCGCCGGTGCGGATCGCCGACGGTGCGACGGTCCGGCTGCTGCGGCCCGGGGACCGGGTCGACGTCATCGCCGCCGAGGAGTCGGCGACGGGCGGGGACGCGCATGTGGTCGCCCGGGGAGCGCGCGTGACCGAGGTGCCTCAGGCGCCGGCCGCCGAGAGCGGGAGCGGCGCGCTGGTCGTGCTCTCGGTGCCGCGCACGACCGCGGCGCGTCTCGCCGGGGCGAGCACGACGGCCCGTCTGGCGGTGACGCTGTGTTGAGCCGTACGGTGCACCTGCCGCGCGAGACGCTGTCAAGTCCCTCTTTGGAGCTACCCAATTGGACAGGGTCACCTGGCGTTGACGTAGGTTGCGGAGCTGTTTGTTCCACACCCTGTGCATGCGAGGAGAACCACCGAGGTGAGCGAGAAGAAGCCCAACGTCTGGGACGGCTTCAAGGCATTCCTGACGCGCGGGAACGTCGTCGACCTGGCAGTCGCGGTGGTCATCGGCGCCGCCTTCACCAACATCGTCAACTCGGTGGTGAAGGGGATCATCAACCCGCTGGTGGGGGCGATCGGCACGAAGAACCTCGACAGCTACAGCTCGTGCCTGCAAGCGCCGTGCAAGGTCGCGGCGGACGGCACAGTGCTGAGCGGAATCCCGATCAGGTGGGGCTCGGTGCTCGGCGCCACCCTCAGCTTCGTGATCACCGCGGCCGTCGTGTACTTCCTGATGGTCCTGCCGATGTCGAAGTACCTGGCCCGCGTGGAGGCCCGCCGGAAGGCGAAGGAGGGCACCCACGAGGTCATCGAGGTGACCGAGCTGGAGGTCCTCAAGGAGATCCGCGACGCGATGGTCGCCCAGCGGGGCTCGGGGCACGACGGGCGCTAGCGCCGGCCGTCACCGCCCGTCGAAGCGGGTGGGCCGCGGTGCGGTCGGCTCAGAGGTGGTGGGGCGGCTTCTCGTCCAGGAACCGCTTCAGGTCGGCCGCGCCGTCCCCTGCGGAGTGCGAGCGCTCGCCCCAGCCGCTGTCCGTGTCGTCGGAGGACTGCTGGTCCAGCGGGTCGTCGAAGACCAGGGCGGGCTTCGGCGCGCGCGGCTCGGGGGCGGGATCGGGGACAGCGCTCATGCCTCCAGGGTACGGCGAGAATTTCCCGCGGTTGTCTGCTGTGCTGGGGCTCATGACCTCCGCTTCCGCCCGCAGCCCGCTGCGCAGACTCACCGCCCGCGGCCGTGACGAGGCCCACCGGGTCGCCTCACCGCTGGAACTCTTCTTCGACCTGTGCTTCGTCGTCGCCATCGCCCAGGCCGGCGTGGCCCTGGTGCACGCCGTCGCCGAGGGACACGCAGGCGAGGGCATCCTCAACTACGCGATGGTGTTCTTCGCCATCTGGTGGGCGTGGATGAACTTCACCTGGTTCGCCTCGGCGTACGACAACGACGACGTGCTCTACCGGGTCGTCACCCTGATACAGATCGCCGGGGTCCTGGTGCTGGCGGCCGGGGTGTCCAGGGCGTTCGACGACCACGACTTCCTGGCCGTGCTGCTGGGCTATGTGATCATGCGGCTGGCGCTGATCGCGCAGTGGCTGCGGGTGGCGCGTTCGTGCGAGGGGCCGGAGCGGACCATGGCCCTGCGGTACGCCGGTGGCGTGCTGCTCTGCCAGGTCGGCTGGCTGGGCCTGGTGGTGTTCCCCGAGGGCGGCCGGGCCTGGGTGTTCCCGGTGATGGCGGTGCTGGAGATGTGCGTGCCTCCCTTCGCCGAGAAGGACCACACGACGTCGTGGCATCCGCATCACATCGCCGAGCGGTACGGGCTGTTCACGATCATCGTGCTCGGCGAGACGATCGCCGCAGCCACGGTCGCCGTCAAGTCGGGCATCGACGAGCACGACGCGCTGGACGAGCTCCTGCCGATCGCCGCGGGCGGACTGCTGATCATCTTCGCCGCCTGGTGGATCTACTTCGTGGTGCCCATCCACGGCCATCTGCGCTCCAACAGACAGGCGTTCCTATGGGGCTACGGCCACTACCTGGTCTTCGCCTCGGCCGCCGCGATCGGGGCGGGCCTGGAGGTGGCCGTGGAGCAGGCCGTCGGCAAGGCGCACATCTCCACGCTCGCCGCGTCGGCCGCGGTGACCCTGCCGACCGCGCTGTACCTCCTGACCGTCTGGGTCCTGCACTCGCGCCACTTCAAGGTCGGCACCGCTCAGCAACTGGTGCTTCCGGTGACGGCGCTGCTGGTGATCTGCTGCACCTTCCTGGGTGACGCGGCGGTGCCCGCGGCGGGCGTCGTGGCGGCGCTGGCCGTGGTGACCGGGACGACGCTCACGGCGCGCATGGTCGCCCGGGACGAAAGAGAGGCGGTGGCGACCAGACTGGTCCCATGACAGTGGACGCTTTGACGGACGTAGCCGGAGTGCGGGTGGGACACGCGACGCGCACCGGCGGTGGTTGGCTCACCGGCACGACCGTGGTGCTCGCACCGGAAGGCGGCGCCGTGGCCGCGGTGGACGTACGCGGCGGCGGCCCCGGCACCAAGGAGACCGACGCGCTCGATCCGCGCAACGTGGTGGAGAAGGTCGAGGCGATCGTGCTCACCGGGGGCAGCGCCTACGGGCTCGACGCGGCCTCCGGGGTGATGGCCTGGCTGGAGGAGCAGGGGCGGGGGGTGCGGGTCGGGCCGGACCCGCGGCATGTCGTTCCCGTGGTGCCGGCGGCGTGCGTGTTCGACCTGGGGCGCGGCGGGGATTTCCGGGCCCGGCCGGACGCGGCGACCGGGCGGGCGGCGGTCGAGGACGCGGCGGCGAGCGACGTGGGGGCGGTGGTCCCGGAAGGGTGCGTGGGGGCGGGGACCGGGACCGTGGTCGGGGCCATGAAGGGCGGGGTGGGGACGGCGAGTTCCGTGCTCCCCTCGGGGGTCACGGTGGCGGCGCTGGTGGTGGTGAACGCGATGGGGTCGGTGCTGGATGCCGGAACGGGGGTGCTGTACGGGGAGTTGTTCCAGGGGAGCGTGGACCGGCCGTCCGCGCCGGTGCACGAGGCCGCGTCGCGGCGGCTGGCGGAGACCGCGGCGAAGAACGCGCCGCCGTTGCTGAACACCACGCTCGCGGTGGTCGCCACGGACGCGGTGCTGTCCAAGGCGCAGGCGCAGAAGGTGGCTGGGACGGCGCACGACGGGATCGCGCGGGCGGTGCGGCCGGTGCACATGCTGAACGACGGGGACACGGTGTTCGCGCTGGCGACGGGGGCGGTGCCGCTGGACGCGGGGCATCCGCTGGCGCTCAACGACGTTCTCGCGGCGGGGGCGGACGTGGTGACGCGGGCGATCGTGCGGGCGGTGCGGGCGGCCGGGTCGGTGGCGGGTCCGGGCGGGGTGTGGCCGTCGTACACGGAGTTGTACGGGCGGCCTGCGGCGCCGGGCGACTGAGGCGGAGGCGGAGCCGCGCCGTCATGTTTCGTCATGGTTTTGTCACGTGCGGGCATGTGGCGTCCCCACGGGGAACCCGCCAGAGCATCCGGTCCCTCTTTCTTCACGGATTTCTTCACGGATCGGAGCGGACAACGCGCATCCCATGAGACTGGAGTGAATCGTGACAACGCCGGACACAGCAGCACGGCGCGTCATACGGGCCTGTGCCGTCCTGATGGTCGGCGCCCTGGGACTCACCGCGTGCGGTGGGCCGAGCCCCGCGAAGGACGGCAAGGGCGGGGACTCGGCGACCAAGTCCTCGCAGGCGCGGATCGACATCTCGGCGAAGAACGGCTCGACGGGCGCGTCGATCAACTCGACCGGTGTGAAGGTCAGCGACGGCACGCTGACGAACGTGCGGATGTCGGTGGCGGGTTCGGGGCAGGACGTGCCGGGGGCGATGGCCGCGGGCGGTGCGAGCTGGGTGCCGAAGGAGCAGCTGGAGCGGGGGACGAAGTACGAGATAGCCGCGACGGCCAAGGACTCCGACGGGAGGTCCGTGGCCGCGAAGTCGGTGTTCACCACCGTCGACAAGGCGCACAGCTTCATAGGGACGTACACGCCGGACGGGGGGACGACGGTCGGTGTGGGGATGCCGGTGTCGTTCAATTTCGACAAGGCGATCACCGACAAGAAGGCCGTGCAGTCGCACATCACCGTCAGCTCCAGCAGCGGCCAGCAGGTGGTCGGGCACTGGTTCGGGTCGCAGCGGATCGACTTCCGGCCCGAGGAGTACTGGAAGGCCGGGTCCAAGGTCACGATGAAGATCGACCTGGACGGGGTCGAGGGCGCGAACGGCGTCGTCGGGGTGCAGAAGAAGACCGTGAGCTTCGTCGTCGGACGCTCGCAGGTGTCGACGGTCGACGTGAACACGCAGACCATGACCGTCGTCCGGGACGGCAAGACCGTCAAGAAGGTGCCGATCTCGGCCGGCAGCCCGGAGTTCACCACCTACAACGGGCAGATGGTGATCTCCGAGAAGTACAAGAAGATCCGGATGGACAGCCGGACGGTCGCGCTGGCCAACGCGTACGACATCCCGGACGTGCCGGACGCCATGCGGCTGACGCAGTCGGGGACCTTCATCCACGGCAACTACTGGTACAACAAGGGGAATCCGCCGTTCGGGCGCACCGGCACCAGCCACGGCTGCGTGGGGCTCCAGGACGTCAAGGGCGGACAGGGCGACACCCCGGCCAAGTGGTTCTACGACAGCTCGATCATCGGGGACGTGGTCATCGTGAAGAACTCCCCCGACAAGCAGGTCGCGCCGGACAACGGACTCAACGGCTGGAACCTGTCGTGGAGCGAGTGGACCGCCGGAAGTGCCGTCTGACCGGGGATTTTTGACGGATCATCGGGTCGCGTGGGAACTTCCTGCGCGGCCCGGGCGTTTTCCGGGCGTACGTTTTCTCGGTTCCCGGACATGATGTCCGACCGAGGGGCTACGGTATGCACCCACAAGGTGACATGCAGCAACGCCGGGAGAAACCTTGAGCGTTCCGTACGAGACGGCAGCGTACGAACCACCCGAGTCGCCCGAGTCTCCGGAGGAGCACCTCGCGCGACTCCTCGGTCGTGCCCTGAACTCCTTCGAACTGCCCGACGAGACGATACGGCGACTGGACTGCGCGCTGGCGTACGACAGTTCGCTGCACTCCGCGCACCACAGCGCGGGACTGCACCGCGAGACGTACCGGCACACCTGGCTGCTCGCGGACGGCTCGGCGCTCACCCTGTGGGAGCTCGTCCACAACACCGCGCGGGACAGCGTCCCGCAGCACGAGGTGTACGTCGACGAGGAGGAGCTGCGGACGGCGACCGCGCGGCTGCCGCTGCCGCCGGACACCCCGGACTTCGAACTGCCGGTGACGGTGCAGCTGGAGCCGGTCCACCCGCCCCGGCACGCCTACGTCCCGGACGACTCGGCGGACCACGCGCGCCGGCTCCTGCGCCGCGCGGAGAACCAGGACCGGCCGGACGCGGCGACGGTCGCCCTGCTGACCACGGCGTTCGCGCACCAGATCACGCAGGCGTTCGGACGCCCGTGCCGGGCGGGGCGCGCCGGGCTGTGCTTCTCGCTCTACGAGCACGCGTTCCTGCTGCGGGACGGCGCGGAGATCTCCCTGTGGGAGGTCGAGCACACGGTGACGCCCGACGGACGGCACATGTGCGAGGTGTACGTCAGCGAGGACGCCGCCCGCGACGCGATGGAGCGGCGCGCGGCACAGGTCTCCTGAGCCGGACCCACCGGTGCCGTGTCAGCGGCCGGTGACGAGTTGTCGTACGAGACCCGCGAAGGCGTCCTGTTCCGCCGGGGTCAGTTCGACGGACTCCAGGTGCGGGCCCTCCTGCCGCTGGTGCGGGAGTGCGGGCAGGGAGCGGGCGGCGGCGCGCCGGGCCGTGGCCGTGAAGGTGCCGCGGCGCAGCAGCCAGGCGAGGCCCACCGCCCAGACGAGGGTCACCAGGGCGAGCAGGGTCATCCCCAGCACCTGGTAGACGGAGACGTGATCGGGCATGCGCCCCAGTACACACCACGGTCCGGGACTTCTGTCCCGGACCGTGACGTATCTCGCAGGTGCCGTGAACCACTCACGGCCGCCCCAAAGGGGCGGTTCTCACGCGGCGACCGGCTGCTTCGGCGCGGCCTCGGCGACGGGCGCCGCGGGGGTCTCGGCGGCGGGGGTCGTCTTGCGCATGCCCTTCAGTACGACCACCAGGGCCGTGGTGACGCACACGCCGACCGCGATGGCGATCAGGTAGAGGAAGGCGTGGCCGATCAGCGGGACCACGAAGATGCCGCCGTGCGGGGCGCGCAGCGTGGCGCCGAAGGCCATCGACAGCGCACCGGTGATCGCGCCGCCCACCATCGACGGCGGGATGACGCGCAGCGGGTCGGCCGCCGCGAACGGGATCGCGCCCTCGGAGATGAAGGAGGCACCGAGGACCCAGGCGGCCTTGCCGTTCTCGCGCTCGGTCGGGGTGAAGAGCTTGCCGCGGACCGTCGTGGCCAAGGCCATCGCCAGCGGCGGGACCATACCGGCGGCCATGACCGCGGCCATGGTCTTCATCGCGGAGTCGCTCGGGCTGGAGACCGCGATACCGGCGGTGGCGAAGGTGTACGCGACCTTGTTGACGGGGCCGCCGAGGTCGAAGCACATCATCAGGCCGAGCAGGGCGCCAAGCAGGATGGCGTTGGAGCCGGACAGGCCGTCCAGCCAGTCGGTCATGCCCTTCTGCGCGGACGCGATGGGCTTGCCCACGACGACGAACATCAGGACGCCGACGATCGCCGAGGAGATCAGCGGGATCACCACCACCGGCATGATGCCGCGCAGCACGGGTGGGATGGTGATCCGCTGGATCGCCATCACCACACCGCCGGCCAGCAGACCGGCGACCAGGCCGCCGAGGAAGCCCGCGCTGATCGTGGAGGCGATCATGCCGCCGACGAAGCCGGGGACCAGACCGGGCCGGTCCGCCATGCCGTAGGCGATGTAGCCCGCCAGGACCGGGACCAGGAAGCCGAAGGCCACGCCGCCGATCTGGAACATCAGGGCGGCCCAGCTGTCGACCTGGGTCCATACGAAGTGGTCCATGACCGACGGTGCCGTCTTGATCTCGTAGCCGCCGATCGCGAAGCCGAGGGCGATCAGCAGACCGCCGGCCGCGACGAACGGGACCATGTAACTGACGCCGGACATCAGCCACTTGCGCAGCCTGGTGCCGTAGCCCTCGCCGGACTCGCCGGCGCGCTCGACCGGAGTGGACGGCGCGGAACCGGAGGTGACCTCGCCGCGCTCCGCCTTCCCGCGCACCTCGGAGATCAGCTCGGCCGGCCGGTTGATGCCCGCCTTCACTCCGACGTCCACCGTGGGCTTGCCGGCGAAGCGGTCCTTCTCGCGTACGGGGACGTCGTGGGCGAAGATCACGCCGTCCGCGGCCGCGATGACCGCCGGGTCGAGGCGGGTGAAACCGGCCGAGCCCTGGGGCTCGACGACGATGTCGACGCCCGCCTCACGGCCCGCGTTCTCCAGCGACTCGGCCGCCATGTAGGTGTGGGCGATGCCGGTCGGGCAGGAGGTGACGGCGACGATCCGGAAGGGGGCGTCGGGGGTGGTGGCCGTTGCGGTATCGGCGGAGGCCGCCGCCGATACCGCAACGGAGTCTTCGGGGGTGCTCGGGGCCGCCGGCGCCTCGTCCCCCCGGATCAGCGCCGCCGCGCTCCCCGCGTCCCCCACCGACCGCAGCGCGTCCGTGAACTCGGTGTTCATCAGCTGGCGGGCGAGCGAGGAGAGGATCGTGAGGTGGGCGTCGTCCGCGCCGGCGGGGGCGGCGATGAGGAAGATCAGGTCGGCGGGCCCGTCCGGCGCGCCGAAGTCGATGCCGGCGGCGCTGCGGCCGAAGGCGAGCGTCGGCTCGGTGACGTGCTCGCTGCGGCAGTGCGGGATGCCGATGCCGCCGTCGAGGCCGGTGGGCATCTGGGCCTCGCGGGTGGCCACGTCGGCGAGGAAGCCCTCCAGGTCGGTCACCCGGCCCAGGCTCACCATGCGCTCGGCGAGGGCACGCGCCGCCGCTTCCTTGGTGTCGGCGGACAGGTCGAGATCGACCAGGTCCGCGGTGATCATGTCGCTCATCGCGGGCTCCTTCGCACGCGTATCGCCCGGGGGGTGGGGTGGGCGTAAGGGGTGGGGACGGGGGTGGTGGGGTGGGGGTTCTCGGGGAGGGGGGCGGCGAGGGGACGTAAGGGCGCCCCCATGGCCGTACCGAAAGCGGGTGTGAGCGGGCCGTTCATGACACCGGCTCCTTCAGTGCGCGGTCCACCGGCACCTCCGCCGTGACCGTCACCGCCGCCGGGTCCAGGTCGGCCGGGGTCGGCATCACGCTGCCCGGCAGCTGGACGGCGGCCGCGCCGTGGGCGACCGCCGAGGCGAGGGCGTCCGGGCCGCTGCCGCCGGCGATCAGGAAGCCGGCCAGGGAGGAGTCGCCCGCGCCGACATTGCTGCGTACGACGTCCACGCGTGCGCTGCCGAACCAGGCGCCGGAGCCGTCCACGAGGAGTTGCCCGTCCGCGCCCAGGCTCGCGAGGACGGCGCGGGCGCCCATCCCGCGCAGTTCCTCGGCGGCCTTCAGCGCGTCGCCCACCGTGGCGAGGGGGCGTCCGACGGCCTCCGCGAGTTCCTCGGCATTGGGCTTGACCACGTCGGGCCGTTCCCGCAGCGCCTCCTGGAGGGCGCGCCCGGAGGTGTCCAGCGCGATCCGCGCGCCCCCGGCGTGCGCCCGCGCGACCACTTCGGCGTACCAGGAGGGCGCGAGGCCCCGGGGCAGGCTGCCACAGCAGGCGATCCAAGAGGCGTCCCGGGACTGCTCGCGGACGGTCTCCAGGAGGAGCTCCTGCTCCTCGGGGGACAGCTCGGGGCCCGGCGCGTTGATCTTCGTGAGCACTCCGTCGGACTCCGCGAGCGCGATGTTCGAGCGGGTGGCGCCCGCGACCGGTACCGGGGCGACCTCGATGCCCTGGGCGTCGAGCAGGTCGGCGACGAGTGCGCCCGGCGCACCACCCAGGGGCAGGACGGCCACCGTGCGCTGCCCGGCCGCCGCGACCGCGCGCGAGACGTTGACGCCCTTGCCGCCGGGGTCCATGCGCTCGCCGGTGGCGCGGATGACCTCGCCGCGGTCGAGGGCGGGGACCTCGTAGGTGCGGTCCAGGGACGGGTTCGGGGTGACCGTGAGAATCATGCGCGCACTACTTCCGTGCCGCCGCGCTCGATCGCGGTGGCGTCTTCGGGGCTCAGCCCGCTGTCGGTGATCAGCAGGTCCACGTCGCCCAGGTCGCCGAAGCGGGCGAAGTGCTCCTGGCCGTGCTTGGCGGAGTCGGCGAGCAGGACCACGCGGCGGGCGGCGGCGATCGCGGCGCGCTTGACCGCGGCCTCGGCGAGGTCGGGGGTGGTCAGGCCGTGCTCGGCGGAGAAGCCGTTGGCCGCGACGAACAGGACGTCGGCCCGGATCTCGCCGTACGCCCTGAGCGCCCAGGCGTCGACGGCGGCGCGCGTACGGTGCCGTACGCGTCCCCCGACGAGGTGGAGCTGGATGCCGGGGTGGTCCGCGAGGCGGGCCGCGATCGGCAGGCTGTGGGTGACGACGGTGAGGGACGCCTCCAGCGGAACGGCGGCGGCGAGGCGGGCGACGGTCGTACCGGCGTCGAGGATCAGGGTGCCCTCGGTGGGGAGTTCCGCGAGGGCGGCCTTGGCGATGTGGTCCTTCTCGTCGGCGGCCGTGGTCTCGCGCTCGGCGAGGTCCGGCTCGAAGTCGAGGCGCCCGGCCGGGATGGCACCGCCGTGCACCCGGCGCAGCAGGCCCGCGCGGTCGAGGGCCTTGAGGTCCCGGCGGATCGTCTCGGCCGTGACCTGGAACTCCTCGGCCAGCGACACCACGTCCACCCGCCCGCCGTCACGCGCGAGCCGCAGAATCTCCTGCTGCCGCTCCGGTGCGTACATGCCCGCTCGCCTCCGACCGATGCCCGAACGTGTGGTTTCAGTCGGAGGCTACGCCCGGATTTCCGGAAAGTAAACAGGTTCGGGCACACTCCAGACGCAAACGGGCATCCGATCGCCCGCCACTCCGCGAGGGAGGGGCGGGCGTCGGTGTGAGGAGGGGTTCAGTGGGTGAGGATCTTCTCCTCGTCCGCGTCGGCGACGCTGTCCGCGTCGACCGGCTCCCCCTCCATGCCCGCGCCCCGCCCCGGCAGCGCGAACATCAGCAGGAAGATGGCGGCCATGATCGCCGCGACATAGCCCAGCGCGTGCTGGAAGGCGTTCACGAAGGACGGGCCGATCTGGGCGGGTGTCAGACGGTCGGGGAGGGTGCCGAAGAAGACCACCGAGACCAGGCCGAGGCCGAGCGCGTTGCCCATCTGCTGGACCGTGTTGATGAGGCCGGAGGCCGAGCCGGCGTGCTCGCGCGGGACCTCGGAGAGGACCGCGTCCGTGAGCGGGGCGACGATCAGGCCCATGCCCACGCCCATCACGACCAGCGGCAGCGCCATCTGCCAGGAGGAGATCCCCATGCCGTAGTGCTCGGCCTCCCAGAGGTAGAGCAGGACACCGGCCGCCATCAGCAGCGCGCCCGCCTGGAGCACCTTGCGCCCGAAGCGCGGAACGAGCTGCTGGACCGACAGGCCCGCCGCCGTGGAGACCGCGAGCGAGAACGGCACGCCCGTCAGGCCCGCCCGCAGCGGGCTCCAGCCCAGGCCGGTCTGCATGTACAGCGTCCAGACCAGGAAGAAGATACCGAGCCCGATCCCGAACACGGTCTGCACCGCGATCCCGGCCGCGAAGCTCTTCACCTTGAACAGGGAGAGTTCGACCAGCGGCGAACCGTCCCGCGCGGCCTTGCGCTTCTCGTACGCCACCAGCGCGGCGAAGACGACCGGCGCGCCGGCCATCGACACGTACCCCCACAGCGGCCAGTCCAGCTCCTCGCCGCGGGTCAGCGGGTAGAGCAGCATCAGCAGTCCGACGACGACCAGGGCGACCCCGACCAGGTCCAGCTTCAGCGCGCGGGGGGCCTTCGACTCGCTGATGAAACGGTTGCCGAGGATCAGACCCGCGATGCCGACCGGCAGGTTGATCAGGAAGATCGGCCGCCATTCCAGGCCGAAGAGGTTCCACTCCGTCAGCAGCGCGCCCAGCAGCGGGCCGGAGACCGCGCCCAGTCCGACGATCGCGCCGAACAGGCCGAACACCTTGCCGCGTTCGTGCGCCGGGAAGGTCGCGTGCACGATCGACAGGACCTGCGGGACCATCAGCGCCGCCATGGCGCCCTGGAGAATCCGGGCCGCGACCAGCATCTCCGGGTTCGCGGCGAAGCCGCACAGCGCGGAGGCGAGGGTGAAGCCGCCGATGCCGACCAGGAAGAGCCGCTTGCGGCCGTGGATGTCGCCGAGCCGCCCGCCGGTGATCAGGCCGGCGGCGAAGGCGAGGGCGTAACCTGCGGTGATCCACTGGATCTGGCTGACCGAGGCGCCGGCCTCCGCGCGGATCGACGGGATCGCGATGTTGACGATCGTCACGTCGACGAGGTCCATGAAGGCCGCGGTCATCACGATGGCGAGGGCGAACCAGCGACGGCGGTCCCCGGGTGCAGGAAGGGTCTCGGTTGAGGTCATGCCCCGAAGCTACGACCCCTGTAGGACAGATCGTGTCCTACTTCTACGGCATCCTCGAACCCATGACGACGGACACCCCGGCACGGCTCCTGACGCTCCTCTCCCTCCTCCAGACGCCCCGCGAATGGCCCGGCGGCGAGCTCGCCGAACGGCTCGGGGTCTCCCGCCGGACCGTGCGGCGGGACATCGACCGGCTGCGCGAGCTGGGCTATCCCGTGCAGGCGACCATGGGCGCCGACGGGGGGTACCGGCTCGTCGCGGGCAAGGCGATGCCGCCGCTCGTCCTCGACGACGAGGAGGCGGTGGCGATCGCGGTGGGGCTGCGGGCGGGCGCGGGGCACGCGGTGGAGGGGGTGGACGAGGCGTCCGTACGGGCGCTGGCGAAGCTGGAACAGGTGCTGCCGTCTCGGCTACGGCACCGGGTGTCCACGCTCCAGGCCGCGACGACTCCGCTGACCAGTGGGGACGGGGCGAGCATCGCGCCCGAGACGCTGACGGTGATGGCGTCCACGGTCGCGGGGCGGGAGCGGCTGCGGTTCGCCTACCGGGCGAAGGACGGGGTGGCGTCGCGGCGGGTCGTCGAGCCGTACCGGCTGGTGTCGACGGGGCGGCGCTGGTACCTCGTGGCGTACGACCTCGATCGGGCCGACTGGCGGACGTTCCGGGTGGACCGGGTGAGCGAGCCGTTCGCCACCGGGGCGCGGTTCGCTGCGCGGGAGTTGCCGACGGGGAGTGCGGCGGAGTATCTGCGGCAGTCGATGTACGGGCGGCGGGAGGTGTCGTACGAGATGGATGTGACGTTCTCGGCGCCGGTGGAGGTGGTGGCGGCGAAGGTGCCGGGGTGGGTGGGAGTGCCGGTTCCCTTCGGGGAGGGGGCGTGTCGGCTCCGGGCGACTGTGGGGGATGCGGTGGAGTGGATGGCGGTGCGGTTGGCTCTTACGGGGGTGGAGTTCAGGGTGGAGGGGCCCGAGGAACTGGTGGAAGCGGTACGGGAGTTGGGTGGGCGGATGGTGAGGGCCGCGGGAGGGGGTGGCGGGTGAGGTTGTGGGGCGGGTGCGGCGTCGTCGTGGCTGGTCGCGCAGTTCCCCGCGCCCCTGGGTGGGTGCAGTCCCCCTGGCCCAGATGACACGCCCCTCCCTTGTGACAGAATCGCCCCTTCGGCAGGGCACCCCGTGGTTCAGGTACGGGGTGCCCTGTTGTTCTTTGCCCAAGAAGAGAGCCGGGCTCCGGCGCCCGGGGGGAGGGGCGCCGGAGTCCGGCTCGGGGGAGGTCCCGGCGCCGGGGGGGATAGCGTCGGGACTTGGTCATGCGGGGTGGTCTGAACGTCTTGTGCCCGGTCACCCGGCACTTGATGCAGCATGACCACGCCATGTTTGCGCTGTCTTGAGCCACCCGGCGTACGCGGGCCCGCCCCCCACGGCGCCCAGGGCCTGTGTTTCGGATCAGCTCGGCGTCGCGGGGTCTGGCACGCACTCCCCCACTGCCTCAAAGGCGTGGGGGGACCCCCAGCCGCGTTGTCGTCGGTCGCCGACGCTCCGCGTCGACTCCCTCCTCCGCCTTGCAGCTGCACGCACCAGACCCCGCTCGGCTCGGCCAGGAAGCGCTGTGTCTCCAGGCCGACCTGATCCGAAACACAGGCCCTACGCCGCCGCGTCGAACCCGGTCTGGCGGGCCAGCTTCTTCAGTTCGAGGAGGGCGTGCTTCTCGATCTGGCGGATGCGCTCGCGGGTGAGGCCGTGCTCCTTGCCGACCTCGGTGAGCGTGCGCTCGCGGCCGTCCTCGATGCCGTACCGCATCTTGATGATGGAGGCCGTGCGCTGGTCGAGGCGGCCGATCAGGTCGTCCAGCTCCTCGCTGCGCAGCAGCGTCAGCACCGACTGCTCCGGCGACACCGCCGAGGTGTCCTCCAGGAGGTCGCCGAACTGGGTCTCGCCCTCGTCGTCCACCGACATGTTCAGCGAGACCGGGTCGCGGGCCCAGTCGAGGACGTCGACCACGCGGTCCGCGTTGGAGCCGAGCTCGGCGGCGATCTCCGCGGGCTCGGGGTCGCGGCCGTGCTCGCGGTTGAACTCGCGCTGGACGCGGCGGATGCGGCCCAGCTCCTCGACCAGGTGGACGGGGAGGCGGATGGTGCGGGACTGGTCGGCGATCGAGCGGGTGATGGCCTGGCGGATCCACCAGGTCGCGTACGTGGAGAACTTGAAGCCCTTGCGGTAGTCGAACTTCTCGACCGCGCGGACCAGGCCGGCGTTGCCCTCCTGGATGAGGTCGAGGAGGGGCAGTCCGCTGCGCGGGTAGCGACGGGCGACGGCGACGACGAGACGCAGGTTGGAACGGATGAAGACGTCCTTGGCGCGCTCGCTCTCGTCGACGAGGGCCTGCAGCTCCTCGCGGGACGCGTCCGCCTTGGCCTCCTCGTATCCGTCGAGGACCTGCCGAGCGAACACACCCGCCTCGATGATCTGGGACAGCTCCACTTCCTTGGCGGCGTCCAGCAGCGGTGTGCGCGCTATCTCGTCGAGGTACATGCCGACCAGGTCGCGGTCGGCGATCTCGCCGCCATGGGCGCGAACACTGCGAGCCGCGTCGGTCCGGCCGGTGGCGGACTGACGACGGGCGACGGCACGGGTTGCCATGCGTGCTCCCTTGCAATGGTGGGCTGGCAGGTGGTCCTTAGATCCTCAGCACTTTTCTCGGGTGCCCTGCATCTGATGGAAACAACGACTGGAATCCGGACAGAATTCCCAACCGGCCCCCCGAATTTTCTGATCTTGCAGTACCCTGTCCGGCCACATGAGGAGGCGTGATGCCGTCGGAACGTACAGAGGTGCTGGTCAGGCCGGGAGTCGAGGCGGACCTCGAAGCCCTCACCGCCCTCTACAACCACTACGTACGTGAGACGTCCATCACATTCGACACCGCGGTCTTCACTTCCGAGGAGCGCCGCCCTTGGCTGCTCTCCCACCCTGAAGACGGACCGCACCGCCTGATGGTTGCCACAGACACGGACACACAGGAGATTCTGGGGTATGTCACATCCAGCCCCTTCCGTGCCAAGCGGGCCTACGACACCTCCGTGGAGGTGACCGTCTATCTCGCCCCTCATGCGGGCCGTCGCGGGATCGGCACACTTCTCTACAAAAACCTCTTCGAGGCGCTGGCGACCGAGGACGTGCACCGCGCCTACGCGGGCATCGCCCAGCCCAACGAAGCGTCCACGCGGCTGCATGAACGCTTCGGTTTCCGCTACGTCGGCACATACCGGGAAGTGGGCCGCAAGTTCGGCCGCTACTGGGACGTCGCCTGGTACGAGAAGGAGCTGTAGAGCACCGCGAAGCGGCTCAGCCGAACTGCACCGACCGCTTCGCCATCCCCATCCAGAACCCGTCGATCACCGACCGCTGCGCGTCCAGCTCGCCGGACACGTCCGCGGCGCCCATGGTGACGAACAGGGGTGCGAAGTGCTCGGTGCGCGGGTGGGCGTAGCGGCCGGCCGGGGCCTTGTTCAGGAAGTCCAGCAGGGAGTCCACGTCCCGCGCCTCCAGCGCCTTGCGGCCCCAGTCGTCGAACTCCGAGGACCAGGTCGGCACGCCCGAGCCGGTGTGCCGCAGGGCGGCGAGGTTGTGGGTGAAGAAGCCGGAGCCGACGATCAGGACGCCCTCGTCGCGCAGCGGCGCGAGCTTGCGGCCGATCTCCATGAGCCGGACCGGGTCGAGGGTCGGCATGGAGATCTGCAGGACGGGAATGTCGGCCTCGGGGAACATCTCCACGAGGGGGACGTAGGCGCCGTGGTCCAGGCCGCGGTCCGGGATGTCCTGCACGGGCGTACCGGGGGCGCGCAGCAGCTTGCGGACGGACTCGGCGAGTTCGGGGGCGCCGGGGGCGTCGTACGTCACGCGGTAGTAGTGCTCGGGGAAGCCCCAGAAGTCGTAGACGAGCGGGACGGGGTCCACCGCGCCGAGGGCGAGGGGGGCCTCCTCCCAGTGGGCGGAGACCATGAGGATCGCCTTGGGGCGGGGGAGGTTCGCGGACCAGGCGGCGAGTTCGCCGGGCCAGATCGGGTCGTCGGCGAGCGGCGGGGCGCCGTGGCTCAGATAGAGAGCGGGCATGCGCTCCCGCGTGTCGGCTGTGTCGAGGGACAAGGCGGACATGGCGGCGATTCCTCCGAATGCTTCAAATTTAAAGCTTCTACTCGTATGACTGTACGCCTCATTTGTTTAAGCTTCAAGGAGAGAGCTCGTAGAGTGGGATACATGAACACGGCATCCGTCCCCGCAGAAGAGCCCCGGTGGCTGACCGACGAGGAACAGCTCGTCTGGCGCTCCTATCTGCATGCCACGACCCTTCTCGACGACCATCTGGACCGTCAGCTCCAGCGTGACGCCGGCATGCCGCACGTCTACTACGGCCTTCTCGTCAAGCTCTCCGCGGCGCCGCGGCACCGGCTGCGCATGACCGAGCTGGCCATGCACGCCAAGATCACCCGTTCCCGGCTCTCGCACGCGATCGCGCGGCTGGAGCGCAACGGCTGGGTGCGCCGGGAGGACTGCCCCTCCGACAAGCGGGGCCAGTTCGCGGTCCTCACCGAGCAGGGCCTTCAGGTGCTGGAACGCGCCGCGCCGGGCCATGTGGCCGCCGTGCGCAACGCGGTCTTCGACCGGCTCACCCCGGAACAGCAGAAGTCCCTCGGCGAGATCATGCAGATCGTCGCCGAGGGACTCCAGCCCAACGAAGCGGGTGCGGATCTGCCCTGGCTCCGCTGAGCCAGGGCAGGTCCTTGGTGGTCGTGCGTGCGGAGCGTCCCCATCCCCGTACGCACGACAGGTCCGAAGGGGTACGACCGGACGGCCGCCAGTCAGTGGGCGACGACCGGGACCGGCAGCTCCTCCTCGGCGCCCTCGCCGGAGGCCACGGTGGTGCCGTCCGGACGGCCGGCGTTGACCAGGGTCACGACGATCGCGGCGGCCAGCACCAGCATGCCGACGGCGAACCAGATCGCGTTGGTGTAGCCGTGCACCTGGCCCTCCAGGGCCACCAGTTGCTGCTGGGACTCGGAGGCCGCGGAGCCGATGTGGTCCTTGATGTACGAGGTCGTGGCCGACGCGGCGATCGTGTTCAGCAGGGCCGTACCGATCGCGCCGCCCACCTGCTGCGAGGTGTTGACCATCGCGGAGGCGACACCCGCGTCACGCGGCTCGACGCCCAGGGTGGCCAGCGACATGGCCGGCATGAAGGCCGTACCCATGCCGAGGCCGAGCAGCAGCATCGCGGGCAGGATCGTCGAGGCGTACGACGAGCCGATCTCCAGCTGCGTCATCAGCAGCATGCCGACCGCGGCGACCAGGAAGCCGGGGCCCATCAGCAGACGGGCCGGCAGGCGGGTCATCAGACGGGTGCCGATCTGGGTCGAGCCGACCATCATGCCGACGATCATCGGCATGAAGGCGAAGCCGGTCTTGATCGGCGTGTAGCCCTTCACGATCTGCAGGTAGTAGGTGAGGAACAGGAAGGTGCCGAACATCGCGATGATCGCGATACCGAGCGAGAGGTAGATACCGCCGCGGTTGCGGTCGGTGACCACGCGCAGCGGCAGCAGCGGGGCCTTGACCTTCGCCTCGGTGACGACGAAGGCGATCAGCAGGACGGCCGACGCGACGAACATGCCGACGGTCACGGAGTCGCCCCAGCCGTCGGACTCGGCGCGGGTGAAGCCGTAGACCAGCGCGACCAGGCCCAGGGTGGACAGCAGGACGCCGGGGATGTCGAGCGGGTTGCGGTTGCGGCCGCCCTCCGGCTCACGGATGACGAAGTACGCGCCGAGCGCGGCGACGATCGCGAACGGGATGTTCACGAAGAAGGTCCAGCGCCAGTCCATGTACTCGGTCAGCACACCGCCGAGGATGAAGCCGACGGCACCGCCGCCACCGGCGATGGCGCCGTAGATGCCGAACGCCTTGGCCCGCTCCTTGGCGTCCGTGAACATCACGGCGAGCAGGGAGAGCGCGGCGGGCGCGAGCAGGGCGCCGAAGACGCCCTGGAGGGCGCGGGCGCCGAACATCATGGCCTCGTTGGTGGCGGCGCCACCGAGCGCGGAGGCGCCGGCGAAGCCGATCAGGCCCACGACGAAGGCGTTTTTGCGGCCCCACAGGTCGGCTATGCGGCCGCCGAAGAGCAGGAGTCCGCCGAAGGCGAGGGCGTAGGCCGTGACGACCCACTGCCGGTTGCCGTCGGAGATGCCGAGGTCGGTCTGGGCGGAGGGCAGGGCGATGTTCACGATGGTCGCGTCGAGGACGACCATCAGCTGGGCGAGCGCGATGAAGACGAGCGCTTTCCAGCGGTTGGCGTCACCGGACACGGCCGGTGCGCCGGGAGCCTTCGCGGCTGTTTCAGACATGGGGGTACCCACTTCGGGACTTCGGTTCGGAAAAAGGGAACGAAAACGCTGCTACTGGTGACTGCTGAGCTGCTCTGAACTAATCGGTCAGGACTGGCGGAGGCCCTCCATCGTCACGGCCGTGCCCGGAAGCTCGGAGCGGGCCGGGGCCCGCAGTCCGTCCAGGAACAGCTGAAGAGTGCGGTGTACGAACCCGTCGAGGGTGAGGCAGCCGGTGCCGGCCGGGGGCCGGGACAGCTGGGCCACGGCGACCATCAGGTCACCGACACTCACGTCGACACGGAGCTGACCGGCCGCCCTTGCCCGGTCCATGAGCTGCTCGACGAGCTGCTCGATCCGTTCGCGGGACGCCTCCAGGTCGGGGTGGTACTGGTCGAAGGTGCTCTGGACCATCGGGCACAGAGCGGTGATGCGCTCGTCGGCGGAGGCGTGCACGAAGCGCTCCAGCGCGCCGAAGGCGTCACCCGTCTCGGCGAGCGCGAGTTCGGCCGCCTCGGACGTCCGGTCCATGACGGAGCAGACGACCTCGCGGACCAGCGCGTCGCGGTCGGGGAAGTTGCGGTACACCGTGGCGTTGCCGACGCCGGCCCGGCGGGCGATGTCGTCGAGCGGCACGTCGCAGCCGAACTCGGTGAACATCTCGCGGGCGGCGGTGACGATCCGCTCGCGGTTGCGCAGGGCGTCGGCTCGGGGCCGGGGCACCTTGCGCTGCGCGGTCGTCGTGGCGGTCACGGCGTGCTCCCCTCGGGGCTGGTTGTGACGATCCGGGGATCCACTCCCCGTTTCGCTCGGACACAGGTCTAAACGGGGAGACGCTCCCCGGTTATTTCGGGTTGAGGAGAAATTATGTTGTGACCTGGGTCACAGGCTCATGGGTACCCACGTTCGGTCTCCTCCAGCGCGCGCCCGCCCCTCCCCCGGCAGAGGGTGATCGAAAAGGCGCAGCCTTCCCACCAGCGGCTGCCGTGCTCCGAAGGGTGCCCCGCATGCCGTGGACCAGCCGTCGCATACGCCCGCGCAGAGTCGCCGCGCTCGCCTCGGTCACCGCGCTGACCCTCGCGGTCGGCACCGCGGCCGGTACCGGGCACCGGCCCACGGACCCCGCGACCGCCGCCGGTTCCGTCGCCCTGGCCCGCACCGCCGCCCACGGTCCCTGTCTGATCAACGGGGGTCCCGCCGTCCAGATGTCCGAGGGCGTGCCCACCCCGCACGGCTACTCCCGCTCCACCGGCACGGTCCGCGCGCTGACCCTGATGGTCGACTTCTCCGACGCACCGGGTTCCGGCAGCGCGCTGGACCGGTTCCGCGAGTTCTTCCCGCAGACCCAGGAGTGGTTCCGCACCAGCTCCTACGGCCGCCTCGACTACCGCCCCGAGGCGCCGGTCACCGACTGGCTGCGGATGCCGAAGCCGTTCCGGGCCTACGGCATAGAGCGCGGCGCCCCCTTCGACCCCGGCTACCGCCGGCTGGTCCAGGACATCGTGGCCGCCGCCGATCCGCAGGTCGACTTCCGGTCGTACGACTTCCTGAACGTGCTGGTGACCCCGAACGCGGGTCCCTCCGCCCTCGACACGGTCCTGTCGGTGACCTTCGCGGGCAACCAGGACGCGCCGACCGCCGACGGTGTCCCGGTCGCCAACGCCTCCTTCGTCTACTCCCGTCAGGACGACGGCTCCGGCTCCTTCGCGCAGACCGGCTACCGGGTCCTCCCCCACGAGAACGGCCATGTCTTCGGCCTTCCCGACCTGTACACCGCCGAGGGCGGGGGCGCGGTCGGCCACTGGGACATCATGAGCGAGGACTGGGGGGCCGACAACGACCTCCTCGGCTGGCACAAGTGGAAGCTGGGCTGGCTGGACGCGACGCAGGTGAACTGCGTGACGGCGGCGGGGACTTCGGAGTACACCCTGACCCCGCTGGCCCGCGCGGGCCTCGGCACCAAGCTGCTCTTCGTGCCGATCGGACGGCGCAGCGGCTACGCCGTCGAACTGCGCACCCGCGAGGGCAACGACGAGGCGGTGTGCCGTCCCGGGGTGCTCGTCTACAAGGTCGACGCGAACGTCGACACCGGCCGCGGACCGGTCCGGGTCTACGACTCCCGGCGCAACAGCGGCGGTTGCACGCGCAGTCCCAACGTCCACGCGGAGCTCTCGGACGCGCCGTTCACCGCCGGGGAGGAGTTCCGGGATCCGGTGAGGGGGGTCCGGGTGCAGGTGGTGGGGGCGGACGCGGAGGGGGACTACCGGGTGTCGGTGACGCGGAGGTAGGGAGCGTCCGGGACGGAGTCGGTACGGGGTTCCCGCCGGGACGGAGGCGGTACGGGGTTCCCGCCGGGACGGAGGCGGTACGGGGTTCCCGCCGGGACGACTACCGTTGGCGTGCCGCGATCGCCGTACCGGAGAAACGATGCCCGCCGAGACCACCCCGCCCGAGGACCCACCCGTGCCGCCCGAGGCGGTGGAGCCGTTGATCCGGGGCGTCAGGGTGCTGCGGGAACTGACCGCGGCGGGCGGCACGCTGAGCCCGAGCGGGCTGGAGCGGGCGACCGGGCTCGCGCGCTCCACGGTCGACCGGATCACCTCCACGCTCTCCCGTATGGGGTACGTCCGTCTCGACGGCCGGGACGCGGTGCTCACCCCCCGGCTGATGGAGCTGGGCAACGCGTATCTGTCCGCCCTGCGCCTGCCCGATCTGCTCGCCGCGCGCGCCGACGCCCTCGCCGACGAGCTGGACGAGTCGGTGTCGCTGGCGGTCGCCGACCGCGACGGCATCCGCTTCATCCACCAGGCCACCCGGCGCCGCGCGATGTCCCTGAGCTTCCGCATCGGCGACCTGCTCCCGGCCGAACGCACGGCTCCCGGGCCGCTGTTCGCCTCCGAGTGGACTCCGGAGCAGTGGCGGGCGTGGCGCGAACGCCGGGCGGCGGATCCGCAGAACCGGGACTTCATGACCGTACCGCCTCGCGAACTGCCTTTCCCTGAGGGGGAGTTCGAGAAGGCGGCGGCGCGGGCGGGGGCGGACGGCTGGGCGCTGGACGACCAGTTGATCGAGCCGGGGCTGGTGGCGGTGTCGGTGCCGGTGCGGGAGCCGGGGGGTGCTCTGCGGGAGCCGGGGGGTGCTCGGATCGCCTGTGTGGCGAGCGTCGTCAGTCACACCAGCCGGCACACGGCGACGGAGCTGCGGACGACGCTGCTGCCGCGGCTGCGGGCGACGGTGGCCGAGATGGAGCGGGCGCTGGCCTCCGCACCGGATCCGGTACCGGGCGCGGCCCCTTCGGGGCTGGCCGCGTGGACCGGCGCGTCGAAGAACGAACTGGGCCGGGACTTCGTGGAGTCCCTCGCGCGCGGGCTGACGGTCCTGACCGCGTTCGGCGAGGGCCGCTCCGCGCTGACCCTGACGGACGTGGCCCGGGCGACGGGCCTGGCCCGCGCGACGGCGCGGCGGGCGCTGATCACGTACGAGTACCTGGGTCTGGTGGCGCAGACGGAGGGCCGCTTCTTCGCCCTGACCCCGCGGATCCTCTCCCTCGGCTTCCCGCCGCTGGCCCGCACGTCCCTCCCCCGCATCGCGGCCCCGCACCTGGCGGACCTGTCGAAGCGGCTCGGGGAGACGGCGGCGATGGCGGTCCCGGCGCCCGGCTCCACCGCCGAGATCCAGGTCACGGCCTGCGCGGTCGCTCCGCGCATCATGGGCGTCGACATCGCGGTGGGCACGCGGCTGCCGGCGGGGTCGACGTCGGCGGGCCGCGTCCTCTTCGCGGGGCCGGGTGCGAGTGCGGATGCGGGTTCGGGTTCGGGTTCGGGTTCGGCCGAGGGGTACGCCCTGGTCGACGAGGAGTGGGAGGAGGGCGTACGGGCGATCGCCGTCCCCGTCCGGGACCGCGCGGGCCGTACGGTCGCCGCGCTGAGTGTCTCCCTGCACGCGGCGGGCCGTACGCCCGAGGAGTGCGTCGCGCAGCTCCTGCCGGAACTCCGCACGACGGCCACGCGGGTCTCCGAGGAGTACCGGGTGGCGTCACGCTTCACGAAGGTCCCGCTGGTCTGACGCCGGTTCAGTCGGTCGAGCGGCGGGTGAACTCCTGGGCGAACGCGCGGGCGGCGGGGCCCGTCCAGCGTCTGCGGTGGCGGGCCAGGCGCACCGGGACGTCGGCGAGGCGGGGGCCGTCGACCCTCACCAGCCGTCCCTGCCGTAGGTGGTCCTCCACCGTCGTGAGCGGCAGGAGGGTCAGCCCCAGCCCGGCGGCGACGCAGGAGCGCGCCGCGTCCACGCTGCCGAACCGGGTCAGCCGCGGTCGGGCGTCCGGCACGGCGAGCAGCCGTCGCTCCAGCCGGTCGCTGTAGGAGCAGCCCTGTTCCAGCAGGAAGAAGCTCTCGGCCGCGAGGTCCGCCCAGGTCACCGTCCCCTCCCGGGTGGCGAGCGGGTGGCCGGGGGCGCAGACGAGGGCGAGGGGTTCCGTGGTGACCGGCTCGGTCGTCACGTCGGGGAAGTCGGCGTCCTCCTCCAGCAGCAGCGCGAGGTCCAGGCGCCCGGACCGCAGCCCCTCGACGCACTCCGCGGTACCGGCCGCGTACAGACGGACCTCCACGCCCGGGTGGCTGGTGCGCAGGGCGGCGATCACGCCCGGCACGCGGGTCGAGCACAGCGACTCGGGGGCGCCGATGGTCACCGGTCCCCGTGCCTCCTCGTCGCCGTCGGCGTTCATGGCCTTCATGGCCTTCAGGCGTGCCACGGCGTCGAGGACGTCCTCGGCCCGTTCCAGCAGCCCCCTGCCGTGCTCGGTGAGCAGGGCGCCGGTGGGCAGGCGGTCGAAGAGGCGGGCGCCGAGCTCCTTCTCCAGGGTGCGGATGTGCACGGTCACCGTGGACTGGGCCAGGTGCAGTTCGGCGGCGGTGGCGGTGAAGCTGCCCGTGCGGGCGAGGGCGGTGAAGGTGTGCAGGAGGCGGGTGTCCACGTCGGCAGGATATGCGAAATGCCGATGGATCCGATCGAGATCCATCGTTGGACTCGATGGATACGGGGTGGCAGCGTGGAGCCATGACCAGCGACCCGAGCGGAACCGACACCCTTCACCGGCCCGAGATCCTGCGCTACTCCGCCTTCACCCACGATCCGGCCGGCGGCAACCCGGCCGGGGTCGTGCTCGACGCCTCCGGGCTCGACGAGGCGGCGATGCTCGCCGTCGCCGCCGAGGTCGGCTACTCCGAGACGGCCTTCGTCACCGGCGGCGCCGAGGGCTCGCGCCGTTTCCGGGTCCGCTACTTCAGCCCGCTCGCCGAGGTCGCCTTCTGCGGCCACGCGACCGTCGCCCTGGCCGTTGCCCTCGCCGAACGTCTGGGCCCCGGCGAGATCGTCCTCGACACCGCGGCGGGCGAGGTGCCGGTGGCGACCCGGGTGGACGCCGACGGCACGGTGTCGGCGACGCTCACCAGCGTGCCGACGCGGTCGCGCACCGCCCTGGACAGCGAACTGAACGCTGCCCTCAAGGCCCTCGGCTGGGCCCCGGAGGACCTCGACCCGGAACTGCCGCCGCATGTGGCGTTCGGCGGCAACGACCACCTGATCCTGGCCGCCGCCTCCCGAGAGCGGCTCGCGGACCTCGACTACGACTTCGACGGCCTCGCCGAGGTGATGCGCGCCCACGGCTGGACGACGCTGCACCTGGTGTGGCGCGAGTCGCCGGAACTGTTCCACGCCCGGAACCCGTTCCCGGTCGGCGGCGTCGTGGAGGACCCGGCGACGGGGGCGGCGGCCGCGGCGTTCGGCGGCTACCTGCGCGCCCTGGACCTCGTCCCCCACCCGTCGCGCATCACGATCCGCCAGGGAGAGGACATGGGCCGCCCCAGCGTCCTGCGGCTCGACGCGACCCCCGAGGACACCCGCGTCCACGTATCGGGAGCCGCCGTACCGATCCCCTGAGCACCGACCCTCCGGCCCCCACCTCGCCAGCCGCTACACTGTGGACGGTCACACAACTGCCGTACGGCGATGCCATCACCGCTGTCCGACAGATCCTCGCCTTCGTAGCTCAGGGGATAGAGCACCGCTCTCCTAAAGCGGGTGTCGCAGGTTCGAATCCTGCCGGGGGCACAGTGAAACGACCTGCGCAGAGGCCCTCCCGTCCGGCGGACGGGAGGGCCTCTGACGTGATTAATCCGTCGAACTCAGTCGTGCGGGGGCCTACCCTCGCCGCATGGCTCATGGAAAGACCTCGTACGTCTGTCTGCCCTGCCGGGTTTCGTACAAGCAGCCGTACCCCGGGTATCACGGCCACGAGCGGGTCTGTCCGCGCTGTGCTGGGCCGTTGGTGCATGTCGGGTCTGCCTTTGCGGCGCCCAAGAGGCGGGATGTCGCCGGGTGGCGGGTGCTTTCCGTGTTGTTGCATGCCGGCGTGCGCTTTCACAAGAGCTGTTGCGGTGGGCCCGGTTATCGGCCGCGCACGCTTGGGGAGGTGCGGGAGCGGATGGCGTACGCCCGGGTCACCGGGGAGCCGTTCGCTCGGGCGTTGGTGCGTCGCGAGCTGTCCTAGCCGCCCGGGGGGCCGGCGAGGGGCAGGGCTGACAGGAGGGCCTGGCGGCTGGCTCTTACGTGTTCGCGCATGACGCGTTCCGCGCTGTCCGCGTCCTTCTCCAGGATCAGTTGCAGGACCAGGTGGTGTTCGCGGTCGGACTGGAGGGGGCGGCCCGGGCGGCTGAGGGAGGTGTTGACCAGGCGGGCGTAGGCGAGCTGGTTCATCAGGACGCGGTAGTGGGCCTGGAGTTTGCTGTTGTCGGAGCCGGTCAGGAGGAGGTCGTGGAACTCCAGGACGAGTTCGGCGTAGCGCTCGCGGTCGTCGCGCCGTACCGCCTCGTCGGCCTCCCGCAGGTTGCGTTCGAGTTCGTCGATCTCCGGGACCCGGCCGCGCTGGGCGAGGAGACGGGCGGCCGCGCCCTCCAGGAGTTCCTTCATTTCGAAGAGCTCGGTGATCTCGCGGCGGGACGGGATCGTCACGAACGTCCCGACGCGTGGGCGGATCTCGACGAGGCCCTCGGTCTGGAGCTGCTTCAGGGCCTCGCGCACCGGTGTGCGGCTCACCCCGAACTCCTCCGCCAGGGCGGCCTCCGAGAGCGCGGCCCCGGGTTCGACGTCGCCCTTGATGATCCGCCGGCGCATCTCGGCGATCACCGTGGCCTGCATCGAGCCGTTCCTCGGTTCGCTCGTCCCGCGACTCACCCGCGTGTTCCTCCGTCCGCCCTGGCGCCCCGCCGCCTCCTGGATCATCCCAGAGACGTGAGCGCCCCGCCGTCGAAGAACTTCCCCGCGCTGTAGACCATGGGCGGCCGGTCGGTGACGGTCGCGTGGACGACCCGGCAGATGAAGATCGTGTGGGTGGTGGCGCGCAGGCGCTCGCGGATCCGCACCTCCATGCGCGCTCTGCTGCGGGCGATCAGCGGGCTGCCGTAGGGACCGCTCTCCCAGTCCAGGTCCGCGAACTTGTCGGCGGACTTGCTCGCGAACCGGCCCACGACATCGAGCTGGTCGGTGGAGAGGATGTTGATCGCCAGGTGCTCCGCCTGGAAGAGGCAGTCGTGGGTGGAGGAGGTGTGCTGGACGCACACCATCACCGTGGGCGGGTCGAGCGAGATGCTCGAGAACGCGTTGACGGCCAGTCCCCTCGGGGTCTCTCCGTCCATCGCGGTCACGACCGTGACCCCGGTGACGAACTGCCGGTTCACCTGCTTCATCACGTCGATGTCGGGGGTGGGGGCGAGCGCGGTCATCCATCTGCTCCTTCTGGGGTTCGTCGTCAGTCCTGGCCCACGCTGATGATCCCGAGCGCCGCGAGCAGCGCCCTGGGGTCCCACGTCACGTGCTCCTCCACGATCAGGTCCCCCTCCACGCGGGCGAACGTCGCGCCGCTGATGTCCACGCGCCGCTTCGTCGGCGGGACCCCGAGGAAGCCGTTCACATGCGTACCGCTGCTGTGCCAGCGGATCGCGGCCCGGTCGCCCTCGATCACGATGTCGTCGATGACGGTGGCCAGGTCCGGGAAGGCCGCGCGGGTGGAGACGATCGCCGCCTTGAAGGCGTCCAGGGTCTGCGGGTGCGGGTCCGTGCCGTGGCGCAGGTAGTCCGGGCTCAGCAGCGTGTCGAGGGCGTTCACGTCGCCCTGTCCCCACGCCTCGGACCAGACCGCCGCTATGCGTTCCCTGAGGGTGTCCATCATTTCGTCCCCTTCCACGACCGCTACTGGCATACAACAGGCAGTAAGGCATGCCGTCGTGGCGCCGTCAAGGGTTCGCAGTTCACAGGGCATACGGGATCATCTCGTGTCGTACGAGCCGAGCCCTTGACCCCTTCGCGCACGCATGCCTATCGTCCTGTGCCATGCAAGAGAGCGTGGAACACCCTGACGAGAGCATCGGTCTCCGCAAGCTCGTGCTCTACCGCGACGTCGTCCTGACCGAGGCCGGCGAGGCGCCCGCGCGACCCGCACACCGGGCCAGCGTCGCCGCCGTCATCCGCAATCCCTGGCTGGGTTCGGGTCCTTCGACCGATCTGACCGAGCAGCAGGAGCGGATCGCGCCGGTCCTGGCGAAGCTGCTGACCGACCGGCTCATCGCGTCCCTGGGCGGCGCCGAGGCGATCGAGTCGTTCGGCAAGGCGGCCATCGTCGGCACCGCGGGCGAGATCGAGCACGCCGGGGCGCTCATCCACACCCCGTACTTCGGCAACCTGGTGAGAGAGTTCCTCCAGGGCGAGTCCATCATCTGCTTCGCCGACACCCGGGCCGAGGCCGGGGAGTCCCTGGTCGTCCCCCTGTGGCACAAGACCCATGCCGCCACCCGCAGCCACTACCAGACCGTCGGCGCCCGGGTCCCCGACGGGCCGCGCGCGGACGAGATCGTCGTCATCGCGGCCGCCTCGACGGGACCGCGTCCGCACCCCCGGATCGGGGACCGGCTGACCGACCCCGTCGTCACCACCCACACCCTGGAGGTTGTTTCCCCATGAGCGTCCGCAGGATCGTGACCGTCGTCGAGGAGATCCACGCCGAGGGCGGCCGGGAGCTGGCCCGTCCGGCCCGGGTCGCCGTCGTCGCCGCGGTGATCGACAACCCCTGGGCCGGTCAGGGCTTCGTCGAGGACCTGGCCCCCGGCATCGAGGCGCACGCCTCCGACCTCGGCGCGCTGCTGGCCCCCGCGGTCCTGGACGCGCTCGGGGCGCCCGCCGAGGCGTACGGCAAGGCCGCGATCGTCGGCCTTGACGGCGAGATCGAGCACGGCTCGGCGCTGATCCACACCCTCAAGTTCGGCGACCACTTCCGCAAGGCGGCCAGTGCCACGACGCTGCTGCCCGCCGTCGAGAAGCGCGGTCCGGCCGGTGTCGTCTTCGACATACCGCTGAAGCACATCACCGACGCCACGATCCGCTCGCACCACCAGAGCTTCGAGGTCCGGATCAGCGACGCCCCGCACCCGCACGAGATCGTCGTCGCGCTCGCCGCCGCCGCGCAGGGACGCCCCCAGCAGCGCCTGGCCCCGCTCACGACCGAACAGTAGGTGCCCATGAGCAAGCCGACCGTGGTCCTCCTGCACGGTGTCGGACTCGACCGCACGATGTGGGAGCCGGCCGCCGCGCTCCTGGCCGACCGCTTCACGGTGATCGCCCCGGACCTGCCGGGCCACGGCGGCCGCCCGCCGGTGGACGAGCGGGTGATCCTCACCGACCTGGCCGACGGGGTGGCCGACGCGATCCCGGCGGGCTCCCATCTGGTCGGATTCTCCCTGGGCGCGCTGGTCGCCCAGCACCTGGCGCTGCACCGACCCGCGCTGGTGGCGACGCTGACCTCGGTCAGCTCGGTGTGCCGGCGTACCGCCGAGGAGCGGACATCCGTCCTCGAACGACTGCGCCTCGCGGAGGCCGACTTCGCGGCGAGTACGACGGCCAGCCTCAAGCGGTGGTACGACGGCACGGACGTCGACGCCGGCCAAGTGGCCCGCACCGAGGCCACGTTGCTCGCCAACGACCGCGCGTCCTTCCTCGGCTGCTACCGCGTGTTCGCCTCGGCGGACGCGGAACTGGGAGCGCACCTGGGGCGAATCGCCGTACCCGCACTGGCAATTACGGGTTCGGAGGACCCCGGGTCCACCCCCGCGATGACCCGCCGGCTCGCCGCCGCGCTGCCCGACTGCCGGGCGGTGGTCGTGCCCGGGGCGCGGCACATGCTGCCCGTCGAGCGCCCCCGGGCGCTGGTCGACTCCCTCACGACCTTCCTCGGAGAGTGTTCCCATGTCTGAGATCGGCACCTTGCGGCACTTCATCGGCGGGGAGCATGTGGAGCCCGCGTCCGGCGCGTACTTCGAGAGCACCAACCCGGCCACCCGCGAGGTGCTTTACCGGGCCGCGCGCGGTGACGCGACCGACATCGACCGGGCCGTCGCCGCCGCGCGGAGCGCCTTCGAGGATCCGCGCTGGCGCGACCTCAGCCAGACCCGCCGGGGTCATCTGCTGCGCAGGCTCGGTGAGTTGATCGCGGAGAACGCCGAAGAGCTGGCCAGGACGGAGACGTTGGACAACGGCAAGCTGCTGCGTGAGATGCGCGGGCAGCTGGCCACGCTGCCGGAGTACTACCACTACTACGCGGGCCTCGCCGACAAGATCCACGGCGACTTCATCCCGACCTCCGACCGCCAGGTGCTGAACTACACGGCCCGCGAACCGCTGGGCGTCGTAGGGGCGATCACGCCCTGGAACTCGCCGCTGACGCTGACCAGCAGCAAGCTGGCGCCGGCGCTGTGCGCGGGCAACACGGTCGTGATCAAGCCGTCGGAGTACACCTCGGCGACGATCGTCCGGCTCGCCGAACTGGCCCTGGAGGCAGGGTTTCCGCCGGGTGCGGTGAACGTCGTCACCGGGTTCGGGGCGGAGGCGGGGCAGGCGCTGGTGGACCACCGGGACCTGGCGAAGATCTCCTTCACCGGGTCCACCGCGACCGGGGCGCGGATCGCCGCGGCGACCGCGAGCCGG
Organism: Streptomyces sp. NPDC047072; assembly: GCF_040643855.1. Taxonomy (NCBI): domain Bacteria; kingdom Bacillati; phylum Actinomycetota; class Actinomycetes; order Kitasatosporales; family Streptomycetaceae; genus Streptomyces; species Streptomyces sp. NPDC047072. The sequence goes on from NZ_JBEYVC010000003.1 coordinate 153,120, forward strand.
TTCATCGGGTCCACGCTCGAACTCGGCGGCAAGTCACCGAACATCGTCTTCGAGGACGCGAACCTCGCGAACGCGGCGATGGGTGTGGTGGCCGGCATCTTCGCCGCGGCCGGGCAGACCTGCATCGCGGGCAGCCGGGTCTTCGCCCATCGGTCGGTCTACGACGAACTCCTGGAGCGGGTCGCCGAGCGCGCGAAGACCATCCGCATCGGCGATCCCCTGGACGCGCGGACGGAGTTGGGGCCGCTGGCCTTCGCCGACCAGCGCGACAAGGTGGCGGGGTACGTGGATCTCGGGCGCGAGGAAGGTGCCCGCGTGCTCATCGGCGGACGTCCCACGGACGGCGGCGGGCTCGGCGGGTACTTCTACGAGCCGACGATCCTCGTGGACGTCGACAACGGCATGCGGGTCGTCCGGGAGGAGATCTTCGGGCCGGTGCTGGCCGTGATGCCGTTCGACTCCGAGGAGGAGGTCGTACGGCTGGCCAACGACACCGAGTACGGGCTCGCGGCCGGGGTCTGGACGACCAGCCTCTCGCGCGCGCACCGGATGGCGGCGCGGCTCGACGCCGGGACGGTCTGGGTCAACACCTACCGGGCCATGTCACCGATGTCCCCTCGGCAGGGCTTCAAGACCAGCGGGGTCGGGGTCGAGCACGGCACCGAGACGATCAAGGAGTACACGCGCCTGAAGAGCGTGTGGATCAACACCAGCGAGGAGCCGGTGGCCGACCCGTTCACGATGCGGAGCTGATCGGACATGCCACAGGTCGCCATCACCCTCACCGAAGGCCGCGCCCCGGAGCAGATCCGGGCCCTCACCCTCACCGAGATGGACGCCACCGCGTCAGGCAAGGAGCCGCAGTCATGAGGTTTTCGCTGTTCGTGCACATGGAGCGCTGGGACGAGGAGGTCGGGCACTGCGAACTCTTCGAGAATCTCACCGAGTTGACGCTGATGGCCGAGGCGGGCGGTTTCGGCACGGTGTGGATCGGCGAGCACCACTCGATGGAGTACACGATCTCGCCGAGCCCGATCCCGCTCCTGTCCTACCTGGCCGCGCGGACCTCGACGATCCGGCTCGGCGCGGGGACGATCGTCGCCCCGTTCTGGAACCCGATCCGCACGGCCGGTGAGTGCGCGCTGCTCGACGTGATCAGCAACGGCCGGATGGAGGTCGGACTCGCCCGCGGGGCCTACCAGTTCGAGTTCGACCGGCTCGCGGGCGGGCTCTCGGCCCGGGACGGTGGTAAGCACCTGCGTGAACTCGTGCCCGCCGTACGGGCGTTGTGGCAGGGCGACTACGCCCATGACGGCGAGATCTGGCAGTTCCCGACCTCGACCAGTGTGCCGAAGCCGGTGCAGCAGCCCACTCCGCCGATGTGGATCGCGGCCCGCGACCCCGACTCGCACGACTTCGCCGTCGCCCAGGGCTGCAACGTCATGGTGACCCCGCTGATGAAGGGCGACGAGGAAGTCGTCGACCTGAAGCGGAAGTTCGACACGGCGGTGGCCAACCACCCGGAGGTCGCGCGCCCCGAGCTGATGGTGCTGCGGCACACCCACGTCCACTCCCCCGACCAGCCCGAGGGATGGCGGCCGGCCGCGGAGGCGGTCAACCGGTTCTACCGGACCTTCGACGCGTGGTTCGGCAACAAGACCACGCCCGTGAACGGCTTCCTCGCCCCGAGCCCGGAGTCGAAGTTCGCCGACCGCCCCGAGTTCGCGCCGGAGGCACTGCACCGGACGGCGATGATCGGCACTCCGGCCGAGGTCATCGAACGGCTGCGCGCCTACGAGGAGTTGGGCGTCGACGAGTACAGCTTCTGGATCGACACGGGGTTGTCGCACGAGGAGAAGCGCAGGTCGCTGGAGCTGTTCGTCAAGGAGGTCGTGCCGGCGTTCCAGTAGGTTCCCGGCCGGGCGCGACAATCGGTTCATGGATCCGGAACCCCATCGCCGTCTGCTGGCCGACGTCCTCGCGGCGGGCGGGGGCTACCCGCTGGTGCTCGCCGGTGTGCATGCCGCGCGGGCGCTCGGGCTGGTGGAACGCCCCTGCCGGAGCGTGCGGGTGGCGACGGAGAACCCGGTGCGGATGGCGGCCGTCGTCACGAAGGTCTGGGGTGGCCTGGAGGAACGCGGGTGGCGGGTAAGGGTGTTGGAGACACATCCGCTGGCAGCGCGGCTGGCCGTCACCGGCGCCACGGGGAAGGTCTGCGAGGTCGGCATCGTCAAGGAGGTGCTGTGGCGGCCGCCGGTGCGGACCGGACTCGGCCTGGCGCTCGCCCCGGAGGACCTCCTCGGCACCCGTGTCAGGGACCTCGCCGAGCGCGGTCTCGCCCGCGACCTGATCGACGTACACGCCGCGTCCACGCACTGGAGCCGCCCCGATCTGGAGGAGTGGGGCCGCCGCCACAGCCGTGACGCCTTCGACCTGACCGACCTCCACGCCCGCCTGACCGCCTCGGCCTGGCTCGACGACGGGGCCTTCACCCCGTACGGCCTCGACGAGCCGGCCCTCACCGCCCTCCGCCACTGGGCACACGCCTGGGCGGACGACATCGCGGAACGCCTCATCGAGTCCCGGCCGCCGGAGGACTGACCCCTACGGCGGCGCGCCACGGGCGGCTACGCTGCCGAGGTGGCCGAGGAGACGAACGGCGAACCGGGCGGCGGGACGGCCAAGGGGATGGACGGCGAACCGGACGATGGGGCGGCCGACAAACCGAACAGCGAACCGGGTGGCGGGACGGCCGACGAACCGGACGGCGAGGCCATCGGTGAGGCGGCCGCGGCGGACGGCACCCCCGACACCCCGCCCCCGGCCTCGCCCTGGGACGCGGTGGCCGAGACGATCCTCCTGGAGCTGGTCGGGCTCGCCCTGGCCGGTGTCGTCGCCCTGATCGGGTGGCCCTTCGGATGGTTTCCCGACCCCGCCCTGATCACCTTCATGATGACCACGGTCGCGCTCGGCCACACCATCGAGGTGTACCGCACGGGCCCGCCCAGCCGCCTGGCCGCCCTCATCGCCTTCCTCGTCCTGGTCACGGTGGCCCTCCTGGTGACCGCCGCGGTGAACGCCTTCTTCCCCTCCCTGACCGACTCGGGCGTCGGCCTCCTGGTCGGCACGCTCGTCGGCTTCCCCGCCGGCGTGGCCACCCTGGCCCGGGTCAGTGCCCGGCCGCGGAGTAGGTGGCGAGGCCGCCGAGGACCAGGGCCAGGCTTGCCGCGATGATCAGGTGGGCGGTGGAGGACGTGCCGGTGGCCGCCAGCGAGGCGGCTCCGGCGACGATTCCGGTTCCGGTGCCGCTGAGGTAGTTCACGATCGTTTTCCTTTCGGCGACAGGGCGTCGCGTCGGTGTGGGATGAAGCGGGAAGCCGTCACTTCCAGGCGGAGAAGCCGGTGGCGTACGTCGATCAGGACGCCCTTCCAGCCGAGGTGCCGGGTGCGGAAGGCGGCGTAGACGATCCAGAACGCGACCAGGCACAGCCAGGCCGGGTCCATGACGAAGCCGCTGTGGGCGATGACTCCGGTCCAGGTGGCCAGCCAGGCCAGCGTGTAGAGGAAGCCGAGGAAGCCGAGCACCATGCTGGTGATGGAGAACCAGGTGTGCTTCGTCCAGCCGCGGCGGCGCAGGGTGTCGACGGTGAGGTCGGTGTAGGCGATGCAGTGCTGGTTCGCCGTGACCTTCCAGCCCGCCTCCTTCAGCGCGAGCGTCGTCTCGTAGTCCTCGACGAGGTTGGCGTGGTCCTCCCAGAACACCTCGCCGCGCCAGCGCAGGATGGCCAGCAGGGCCTCGGGCGGTAGAAGGAGCCGGCGCCGGACATGCTGTGGATGCCGAAGCGGTAGCGGCCGCGGGCGTAGCGGCCGTACTCCATGATCTGCATGCCGAGCAGGTAGCGCTGCCAGAGGTTCTTCCACAGGCCGGTGCGGCCGAGGCAGGTCGCGCTGAGGCCGCCGACGCGGCGGTCGGAGGCCATGACGTTGCGGGCCCGCTCCAGGAAGCTGGGGTGCAGGCTGGTGTCCGCGTCCATGACCAGCAGGTACTTCGCGGTGGCCGCGAGTCCGCCGGGGGCGCGGTTGAGCCAGTCGATGCCGTGGTTGAGGGCGCCGGCCTTCTTGTGCGGGTTGTGGGGCAGGTCGAAGACGACGGTCCGCGGGACACCGGGCCGAGCGGCGAATCCCCGTGCGAACTCCTCGGTGCGGTCGGTGGAGTTGTTGACCACGACGACGATCAGGTCGGGCGGTACGGTCTGCGCGGCCAGCGACTCCAGCGCGAGCAGGACCCCGGCCTCCTCGTTGCGGGTCCTGTGCTCCGACATGGCCGTGAGCGTGCGGCAGAACTGAGCGCCGAGTGATTCGGAAAGTCTACGAAACATTCGGTTAGCGATCTTTTGGATTTGGCGCGTTTTCAGCATTTGTGACGCTCATCGAATTGTTTCGAGCAGGTCAGAGGAACGAATAATTCGAAATTCTCGCCGAAACCATTGACTGTTGTCAGGGGCAGACCAACACTCCCGGGGACAGGCTCAACGGAACGAGGAGGGAAATACGCGCATGAACGTCGCTCCCGCACAGCCGACGCGTCGCAGCGTCTGTGCCCTGCTGCTGGGTACGGGCGCCGCGCTGGCGCTGCCCGGTACCGCCGAGGCGGCCACCGTCGTCACGACGAACCAGACCGGCACGAACAACGGGTACTACTACTCCTTCTGGACGGACAGCCAGGGAACGGTGTCGATGACGCTGAACTCCGGCGGGAACTACAGCACTTCGTGGAGCAACACCGGCAACTTCGTCTGCGGCAAGGGCTGGAGCACCGGCTCCCGCAGGACCGTCTCGTACTCGGGCAGCTTCAGCCCCTCCGGCAACGCCTACCTCGCGCTGTACGGCTGGATGTCCAACCCCCTCGTCGAGTACTACATCGTCGACAACTGGGGCACCTACCGTCCGACCGGCACCTACAAGGGCACGGTCACCAGTGACGGCGGGACCTACGACATCTACCAGACCACCCGCTACAACGCCCCGTCCGTCGAGGGCACCAAGACCTTCAACCAGTACTGGAGCGTGCGGCAGTCCAAGCGGACCGGCGGGAGCATCACGACCGGCAACCACTTCGACGCCTGGGCCCGTGCCGGGATGCCGCAGGGCACCCTGAAGTACTACATGATCCTCGCGACCGAGGGATACCAGAGCAGCGGCAGCTCCAACGTCACGGTGGGGTGAGGGAGTTGGCGTCCACGAAAGCCAGGTCCGCCCTCGCGGTGGTCACCGTAGCCGCGCTCTCCCTCGTCGGGACGGCGGTCCACGGCGCCGCCGCCCAGGCCGCCGCCTGCTCCGGCTACGTCGGGCTCACCTTCGACGACGGCCCCACCGGAAACACCCCGGCCCTGCTCAACTCCCTCAAGGCGAACGGCCTCCGGGCCACGATGTTCAACGAGGGCCAGTACGCGGCCGCCAACCCCGCGCAGGTCAGGGCCCAGGTCTCGGCGGGCATGTGGGTCGGCAACCACAGCTACACCCACCCGCACCTCACCCAGCAGACCCAGGCCACGATCGACTCGGAGATCTCCCGGACCCAGCAGGCGATCGCGGCCGCGGGCGGCGGGACGCCGAGACTGTTCCGGCCGCCGTACGGCGAGACCAACGCGACCGTGAAGGCCGTGGAGGCGAAGTACGGGCTGACCGAGGTGCTCTGGCAGGTCGACTCGCAGGACTGGAACGGCGCGAGCACGGACGCGATCGTGGCGGCGGCCGGCCGCCTCACGAGCGGCCAGGTCATCCTGATGCACGACTGGTCCGCCAACACCCTCGCGGCGATCCCCCGCATCGCCCAGGGCCTCACGGCCCGCGGCCTGTGCGCGGGCATGATCTCCCCGCAGACGGGCCGCGCGGTGGCCCCCGCCTGAGCCGGGGCCGGGCCGGGCCCGGGGGCGACCACCGTCGGGCTTCCCCCCACCCCCGGGCCGAAGGCGGTGATTGGTGCGGATGTCCCGGTCGCGCGCGGAATCGTCGGCGTGTCGCCGGGACATCCGCACCAATCACCCCCTGCCCGGGGAAGTCACGGCTTGCGGGCCAACCCGCCGTAGGCGTCCACCGGGGACGGGTCCGGGTCCTGGGGGTCCGGGCGCCAGCGGGTCACCTCGACCACGCCCGGGGCGACCAGGTCCAGGCCGTCGAAGAACGCGGCGATCTCCGCCACCGTGCGCACGTAGTACGGCACCGCGCCGCTCTTGTTGTACGCGTCCGACGCGGCGATCATCTCCTCGCTGGTGGCGGTGCCGTCGCTGATCACGAGGTAGCTGCCGGACGGGAGGCCCGCCATGAGGCGGCGGACGAGGTCGACGGCCTGGGTGTGGTCGGCGACGTGGCCGAGGGTGTTCAGGATCATCAGGGCGACCGGCCGGGAGAGGTCCAGGGTGTCGGCGGCCGCCGTGAGGATCGCCTCGGGGTCGTAGAGGTCGACGTCCAGGAACGTGGTCGTGCCCTCGGGGGTGCTGGTGAGCAGGGCGTTGGCGTGGGCCAGCACGATCGGGTCGTTGTCGACGTAGACGATCTTCGCGTCGGGGGCCACGCGCTGGGCGACCTCATGGGTGTTCTCCGCGGTCGGCAGGCCGGTGCCGACGTCGAGGAACTGCCGTAAGCCCCGCTCCCCCGCCAGGTGGCGCACCGCGCGGCCGAGGAACTGCCGGCTGGTGACGGCCACGTCGACGAGGCCGGGGCAGATCTCCTTGATCTGGTCGCCTATCTCGCGGTCCACCTCGTAGTTGTCCTTGCCGCCCACGAAGTAGTTCCAGAAGCGGGCCGAGTGCGGCTTACTGGTGTCGATCCTGGTGTGGGACAAGGCGGGTCCTCCAACGGACGGCTGGACGTGAACAACTGGCCGGACCCCCAACCTAGGTCAACTCGCCGTAGCGCACGGATAGTTGCGCCTATTCGGCCTCACTCACCGTAGGGTTCTGGCCGCAGCCGTGTCCCGGCGGGTGAAACCGTCGTGAACCGGCCAGCCCTCCGCGCCCGTTCCGTCATCATGAGCGACACCGCTCGACGCGCCCATCTGAGAGGACGCAGTGCCATGGCCACTCCCTTGACCGCAGCACAGATGCTCGCCGCCCTGAAGTCCGAAGGCCTCACCGTCAACGAGCACGCCGGCTGGAAGACCCACAACCGCGACGCGGCGACCGGCAAGTCCTTCGGACCCGTCATCGGCGTACTGATCCACCACACCGCGGGCCACGGCGACAAGGAGCTGTGCTTCAACGGCAGATCGGATCTGCCCGGGCCGCTCTGCCACGCCTGGCTCGGCCAGACCGCCGGGCTGTGGATGATCGGCAACGGCCGGACCAACCACGCCGGGTCCGTCGACCTCGACGTCCTGAACGCCCTGCGCGACGAGAAGTCCCTGCCCACGGACAACCAGGCCAACGCCGACGGCAACGACGTCCTGTACGGCCTGGAGATCGAGAACCTCGGCAACGGCAAGGACGCCTACCCGGACGCGCAGTACCGGCAGGCGGTGCTGTGGGCCGCGGCGATCTGCCGGGCGCACGGCTGGTCGGAGAAGTCGATCGCCGGGCACAAGGAGGTCCAGCCCGGCAAGATCGACCCGAGCTTCGACATGGACGACTTCCGCGACGAGGTGAAGAAGCAGCTGGCGACCACGCCGGGCAAGGCCGGGTCCACGAAGCCGACGAAGCCGGTGACGACCAAGCCGGTGACCACCAAGCCCGCGAGCAAGCCGCGCGTCGACCTCTCCCGCCTGGTGTCGGCGGCCAAGTCCGACCCCAAGGCCAAGCAGGGCCATGTGACCTACATGGCCGGCACCAACCTCACCGAGGCCGCGCTGGTGAAGCTCGGCTACCTCGCCAAATCCTATGCCGGGGACGGGTCGTTCGGGTCCAAGACGGTCGCCGCGTACGCCAAGTGGCAGAAGCACCTCGGCTACACCGGTGACGACGCCAACGGCATCCCCGGCAAGATCTCCCTCTCCAAGTTGGGCGACGCGACGGGGCTGTTCACGGTCGTGGCCTGAACCCGCCGACTTGTTACCACCTCTTGACATGCCCGAGGTGTATCCGCGAGGCGCTTCCGTGGTCTTCTCCACAGGGGCTACGGGGGACTTCCCAGGAGGTGGGATGTGATGGCCAAACGGCTGGTGGTCTGCTGCGACGGCACGTGGAACATGCCGAACCAGAAGTACGTGACCAATGTGTCGAAGGTGGCGCGCGCGGTGCTGCCCGTGGCGGCCGACGGTACGGAACAGCGGGTCGGCTACCTGGACGGCGTCGGCACCAAGTGGACCGACAAGTACGTGGGCGGCGCGTTCGGTTGGGGGCTGTCGGAGAAGGTGCGGGAGGCGTACTGCTTCCTCGTCGAGAACTACGAGCCCGGGGACGAGCTGTTCCTGTTCGGGTTCAGCCGGGGCGCCTACACCGCGCGCAGTCTGGCCGGGCTGGTGCGCAACTCCGGCATCCTGCGGCCGGAGCACGAGGGGCGGCTGGCGGAGGCGTGGGACCTGTACCGGGACCGGGACAAGAAGCCGGGCGAGCAGGTGTCGAAGGACTTCCGGAAGGCCTATGCGCACGAGACGAAGATCCGCTTCATCGGCGTCTGGGACACGGTCGGTGCCCTCGGCATCCCGGTCCCGGGGCCCCATGTGCTGTGGCCGCTGGTGAAGTGGGTCAACAGCCACTGGGCCTTCCACGACACGGAGTTGAGCAGCTGGATCGACGGCGCCTTCCACGCGCTGGCCGTCGACGAGCAGCGCAGGGCGTTCGCCCCGACGCTGTGGCACCAGCAGGCCGACGCCGAGGGGCAGGAACTGAAGCAGGTCTGGTTCAGCGGGGTGCACTGCGACATCGGCGGTGGTTACGAGGACACGTCCCAGTCCGATCTCAGTCTGCGGTGGATGGTCGCCCGGGCCGCGGAGTACGGGCTGGAGATCGACACCGGTGCGCTGGGGCTCGGGGGGTTCGACGCGCTGGGCGAACTGCACGAGTCCCGTACGAAGTTCTACCGGCTGACCCGGGCACTGCACCGGCCCATCGGTCAGTCCAGGAGTGAACCCGAAGGCCGCTTGGACGGCGACGAGTTCGTCTCCTCCACGGCCAAGTCACGGTATGAGAACGCGGATCCGCGCTACTGCCCGCGCGAGCTCGAGAGGTACCTCGGTCAGGAGACCGGGGTGCACATCGAGACCATCCCCGACGAGACTCGCAGGCCCACAACACCCCTGGTTCTCCCGGGGAACCGCACACCGACCGATCCGACACCACAGCCTTCGTAACGGCTAGGAGGCTTGCTAGGGGGCTTGGGTGATCCCCTCGGCGGCGCGGCGCGCGCCCGTCGCCGCCTCCGTCGCTCCGGCCATCTCGTAGGCCCGGGCCGCGGAGAGCCAGGCGCGGCGGGCGAGGTCGGGGTGGTCGAGGTGCTGGTGCAGTTGGGCCAGGGCCACCAGGACCTGGCCCGTCGCACCCGGCGCGCCCGCGTCGGTGAAGGCGGTGCCCGCCTCGGCCAACTCCCTTGCCGCTACGGCGGGTTCGGCCGTCCTCAGCAGGGTCAGTCCGAGGAAGTACCGGGACCTGCCCTCCTCGTACCGGTCCCCGAGCCGGTGCCAGGTGTCGGCGGCCGTGCGGTAAGCGGTCGCCGCATCGCCGAACTCCCCTGCCTGTGCGAGGGCCTCGGCCAGGCCGAAGCGCGCCTTGGCCTCGTTACGGGGATCGTCCAGCTCCCGGAAGAGGTCGGCCGCGGACCGGAAGGCGTGGGCACTCTCGGCCGTACGGCCCAGCTCCAGCAGGACGTTGGCCCGGTTGGCGAGGGCGTGGGCCCGGGCGTACTCGTCGCCCAGGCGCTCCAGGACGCCGAGCGCGGCGGTGACCGCGGCTTCGGCCTCCTCGTAACGGCCTTCGTGGCGCAGGGCGTTGCACAGGCCGAGGCCCACGGCCGCCTGGCGCCGGTCGTCGCCGAGTTCCGCGCTGAGCCGCGCCGCCCGCTGGAAGAGCGGGACGGCTTCCCGGTGACGGCCCAGCTCCTGAAGGCCGTTGCCCTGGTTGTTCAGGATGTCGACGTACCCGTGCCGGTCGCCGAGGCGCAGGTAGAGCTCCGCGGCCTCGGTGTAGATCTCCATCGCCTCCTCCAACCGCCGCAGGTCCTGGAGGGTGCAGCCCAGGCTGTTGAGGGCGAACGCGGTCGCGCGGTCCCTGCCGAGGGGTCTCAACGCCGTGACGGCCGTACGGAGCAGCCGTTCCGCCTCCTCGTACCGGCGTACGTCCGCCAGCGCCTGCCCGAGTTCCGCCAGGGCGACCGCGTGGTCGAACGGGTCGTCGGCGAGGCGGGCGGCCGTGACCGCTGTCGTGGCGAGGGAGACGCGGTCGTCGAAGTACCGGCCGCGTGCCAGGTAGGCCGCGAGGTGGCCGGGGACCACGCGGGCGATGTCCAGTTCGCCCGCGTCCAGCGCGGTCCGCGGCACGGCGAGCAAGTTGGCGTGCTCGGCCCGCAGCCACGCCGTCGCCTGCGCCTCGTCGGCGAAGCGTGCGGAGACCTCGCCAGCAATCCGTTCGGCCGGATCGGCCGAGCACATGCTCGCCGCCTGCGCCCCCTCCGCGTAGTACTTCAGCAGCCGCAGCAACGCCGCCCGGTCTTCCGGATCCTCCGTCGCCGGTGCGGTCTGCGCGTGGTGCAGAGCGTAGTCGCGGAGCAGGTCGTGCAGGGACCACCGCTCGTCGGCGCTGTCCAGCAGATGCGCGCGTACGAGTTCCCGTAGCCCGGCGCGGAGTTGGTGCCCCTCCCCATCGGTGAGTGCGGTCACGGCCGGCAGGCCCATGTCGGGGCCGGGGTTAAGGGCGAGGGTGCGGAAGAGGCGGGCCAGGTGCGGGGGCAGGCGGTGGTAGGAGAGGTCGAACGTGGCGCGCAGGGCGCGTTCGCCGTCGTCGAGGTGGTCCAACCGGGAGCGGGCGCCGTCGAGTTCGGCGGTCAGGCCGGCGACTGTCCGGCCCGGCTCCAGGACGAGCAGGCCTACGGCGATGTGCAGGGCCAGTGGGATACGGCCACACAGGGCGATGAGTCGTTCGGTGGACTCCCGGTCGTCCTGGACGCGCCGGTCGGCGGGGGCGGCGCGGTGCAGGACCTCGTGCAGGAGGGCGAGGGCCGCGGTGGGGGTGAGCGTGGTGAGGTCGACGAGGTGGGCGCCGTGGGAGACCAGGCGAGGGTGGGTGTGGCGTGAGGTGGTCAGGAGCCTGTGCGGGCCCGGTCCGGGGAGCAGTGGGAGGAGTTGGGCGGAGTCGGAGGCGTTGTCGGCGAGGATCAGGGCCCGCCGGTCGCTTCTCGCGAGCGCGGCCAGGACCGCGCGGTAGAGGTCCTCGCGTTCCTCCTGTGCGGTCGGGATGTCCTCGGGTGGTGTTCCCATCGCGCGTAGGAGGGACTCCAGGGCCTGGTGCGCGGTGACGGGGGCGGGGTCGTAGCCGCGTAGGTTCAGCGAGTAGATGTCCGTGAACCAGCCCTGGGTCAGGGCCTGTTGGGCGGCGGTCAGTGCCAGCGCCGTCTTGCCGATGCCGCCCATGCCCGCGACGGCCGCCACGGTGACGTCCGGAGCGTCGCCGGTCGGCGGGGCGAGGACGTCGAGGAGGCGGGCCAGTTCGGCGTCCCGGCCGGTGAAGACGCTCGGGGCGGCGGGGAGGGTCGACAAGGCTCTCGGCACGGTGGCTTCCGGGGGCTCGGCGTCGAGTCGGTCCAGGAGGCGCAGCAGTTCGTTCAGGGCCGCCAACCGCCTTTGCCACAGGGCTGGTTCGGTCTCGGCGGGGGTCAGCAGGACGCCGTGGTCGGTGGCGTGCCGTGCGCAGGAGAGGACGAAGGTGCGCACCGTGTCCCAGTCGGGCGCGTCCGCCAACTGGCCGGTCAGCAGGGCGCTCAGGCGCGTGGTGCTCAACTCCCGTACGCCGACCGTCCGTTCCGCGACGAGCCGCTTGGACGCCCGCTGGAGGTCGGCGTTCTTCGCGTGTGCCGCGTCGCGCAGGGCGCACAGCCGCTCCACGAACTCCCGGCGGGCCCGGCCCGCGACCGACTCGACCACCACGCCCCGCCCTCCGCCCCCTGGCACCGCGTCGTCCCGGACCGTCCCGTCGCGGACCGTCCCGAACCGGAAGGCCCAGGGTTCCACCGGGTATGCGGCGGACGGAAGTCCCGATCCGTCCCGGAAACCGTTCGGCGCCGCACCGGACACGGACCCTGCTGCCACGCGCCAACCGCGCGTCCGTCCAAGCCCGTTGGGAGCCCGCCGTGATCCACACCGCCGAGACCGTGCTCGTCATCGTCCTGCTGGCCGTCGTCGTCGCCCAGTACGTCCACGGGATCGCCGCCCGCGAACTCCCCTCCCGGCTCGCCGCCCTCATGGCCACGGGCACCGCCTTCTCCGGCACGTTCTATCTCCTGAAGGCCGTCGCCGACGCACTGCGCCTGCTCTGAACGCCTCAGCGACGGATGAGCCGGTACTCCGTCGGGTCCAGCCGCCGGGTCCGGGGTGCGGTATCAGGAGGAGCAGCTCGTCCAGGCCGTGCCGGTGAAGCGGGCGTCGAGGGCGTGCAGACCGGCCCCCTGGGCCTCCAGGAAGAAGGGGATGGAGCCGCCGGAGGTGTTGGTGTTGGGGCCGTACATCAGGAACAGCGACGGGAAGCCGGAGACCGTGATGCCGAGGTGGGCGCGGGCCCCGTCCGACCAGGTCTCCTCGATCGAGAGGCCCGCCGCACCCGTCACCCTCATCGGCAGCATGAAGGTGTTCGTACGGAAGCCGGTCGCGTGGATCACGCAGTCCACGTCGTGCCGGCGCCCGTCCGCCGTCAGCGGGCCCTCGGGGGGCATGCGCACGATGGCCTCCGTCACCAGCTCGACGTTCGGCCGGCGCAGCGCGGGCAGGAAGTCCGAGCTGAACAGGTCCCGTTTGCAGCCGAAGGGGTAGTCCGGCCAGGCCCTGCGGCGCAGTTCGGGGTCGGGCAGCCGGCGGCGCATGTGGACGGCCGAGATCAGCGCGCCGACCCGGCCCGCCGTGCGGGGGTGGCGGATGCAGAGGGTCAGCAATTCGGCGGAGTGGTACAGGAGCCCGCGCCAGGCCCGTCGGGCGAGCGCCGAGTGTCCGAGCGGCCACTGGAGCGGGGCCGGCATCGGACGGTCCCGCCTCGGCAGGAACCAGTTGCCGGTCCGCTGGAACACCGTCAAGTGCGGGGTGAGCGGAAGCTGTGCCCCGCGAGCCGCCCCTCGGAGGCAGGCCACGCAAGCTTGTCGAGCTGCCCGGCGGCCAGCACCACGGCATCGGCGGCCCGGTCCTCCTCCGGGCCACCGGTGACGATCCTCGGTGTGATGCCGAGGTCGTCCGCAGTCTGCCTGAGGTAGGCCAGGATCTCCCGCTGGTGCGAGTACACGTGACTCGGTACGTCGGAGGCGACCACAACCCTCACGGGTGAAAACTACCCGTACAGATTCGTTGTACGGGTTGTGACGGGTGAACGTACGGCCCCTCGTGGGGAGTTCTTCCGCATGAGCAACAGGAGCCGTGGGGTACGCGGCAGGAAGAACGCGTCCGCCGTGAAGCTGGTGGGGAGTCTCGTCGGCACGTTTCGGCGGGCGGCCGGGCTGACGCAGATCGCTCTCGCGGAGGCGGCGAGCGTGGACGAGGAGACCATCGCGTCGATCGAGCAGGGGAGGAGGACGCTCAAGCCGGATCTGGCGGGGCTGCTCGATGATCTCCTCGATACGAAGGGGGCATTGTCGGTCGCGGTGGCCAACATGCCGGAGATCGATCTCTTTCCTCGGTGGGCGGAGGACTACATCGATCTGGAGCGGGAGGCGTTGGCGTTGTCCTGGTACGACAACCAGGTGTTGCCGGGACTGCTCCAGACTCCGGGGTATGCGCGGGCGGTGTTCCTCAATGAGGTGCCGGCGCTGACCGAGGAGGAGATCGAGCAGCGTGTCACGGCCCGGGTGGAGCGGCAGGAGATCCTGCACCGGCGAGAACCTCCGACTGTCAGCTTCGTCATCTCCGAGGTGACGCTGATGGACCGGCTGGGCGGCGACGAGGTCTACTTCGGGCAACTGCGCCGCTTGCGCGAGTGGGCCGACCTGGCGGCAGTCACCCTCCAGATCATGCCGGTCGGACGCGACTTCCATGCCGGGCTGGCCGGGCCGTTCACAGTCATCGAAACCACCGACCACCAGCGCGTTGCCTACGCCGAAGGCCAGCAGCAGGGCCGCCTGGTCGCTGACCCAGATGTCGTATCCGTGCTGGAGCGCAAGTATGCGATGCTACGGACGCAGGCTCTCAACCCCCTGGAGACCAAGAGCCTGTTGGACCGTCTCCTAGGAGAGCAATGAGCACCGCACTTCAGTGGTTCAAGTCGACTTACAGCAGCGAGCAGGGCGGCCAGTGCCTCGAAGTCGCCGCCTCACCCGCGACCGTCCACATCCGCGACTCCAAGGACACCAGCGGCCCCATCCTCACCGTCACCCCCGACACCTGGACGTCGTTCCTCGCGCTTGCCCAGCGCTGACAGCGTCAGCGTCACCGCGACCGACCCGGCCGCCATCAGCGTCATCGCCGTGGCCGGGGAGGTCAGTTGGGCCAGGGTGCCCGCCAGGGCCGCGCCGATTCCCTGGAGCGCGACCATGCCCGTGGAGTGCAGACCGAGCGCCTGGCCCGTCAACCGCTCCGGTGTCACCGACATCAGGCGTTCCTGGAGGACCAGGCTCGCCGCGAAGCCGACCGAGGCCACGGTGACCGCCACGGCCGACAGCGCGAGGGACGGTCGTAGGAAGAAGAACAGGTAGGGCGCGGCCAGCAGCAGGCGCAACGGGGTCGCCAGGCGCGGCCGGACCGCCGGAGGGACCAGTCGGCCCACCGTCAGGTCGCCCAGGAACATGCCCAGCGCCCCGAACGCGTACAGCGTGCCAGCCGCGTGCGGGGCGTAGGAGACGTAGAGCGAATCGCTGCCCACGATCAGGCCGTTGGGGACCCACAGGCCGAGGTAGGCCAGGCGGCGGGGGCGTGAGGACCAGAGGATCGCGTTGGTGCGCCAGGTCGCCGCGACGGACGGGCGGCCGGTGGCGCGGGGCGGGCGGGCCCTCAACCCCAGGTGGTTGACGAGAGCGGCCACCGCGTACAGCGCCGCCGCGAGGAGCAGGCAGGTGCGTGCGGAGAGCACCGCGAGGAGCACGCCACCCGCCGCGAAGCCCGTGATCTGCACCAGGCCCCAGAGCATGTTGTAGACCGAACGGCCAAGCACATAGCCGTTGTTGCCGTCCTTGGTCAGGATCTCGTTCAGCAGTCCGCCCCGCACCCCCGCACCCAGCGACGCGACCAGGCCCTGTGCGAGCAGGACCGCGAACACCGCCCAGATCGGCAGCGCGGGCAGCGCGAGTACCGCCGTACCGGCCGCGAAGGCGAGGCTGATTGCGGACAGCGCGGTGCGCGGGGGCAGCCGGTCGGAGCCGGAGAGGAGGAACAACCCGCCGAGCAGCTGGGCGAGTTGCTGTCCGAACATGCTCAGCGCCGACAGCAGGGGCGAGCCGGTGGCCCGGTAGACCAGCGTGCCGAGGGCCAGGCCGCCGATCGTCTGGGCGGCGGCGGAGGCGCCGAAGGAGAGCAGGAACGGGGTGAACTCCGGGGTGCGGAAGAGGGATCTGTAGCTGCGCATGGCCGGATTCTGAGAGCGGTCGGCGGGTGACGGTTAGTCTTTCGCGCGTCCGCGAAACGACCGGGGGTGCGTATGGGGTTCTGGCAGGTCAACGCGGACACCCTGGTCCGCAGCCGGTTCCTGGTCTGCCCGTTCACCGAGACCTTCGCGGCGCTCAGACTGCTGCACTCCGGCACCGGCGCGCACCCCGGCGAGGACGCCTGGCTCCGCGCCCATCTGCCCGGCTACCGCGCCCGCCTGGCGGCCGACCCGGTGACCGCGCTGCTCGTCCGCTCCGGGATGGGCACGTCCTGGATCGCCGACTTCCTCGCGCCCCTCCCCCGCGACGGGACCCCGCTGGAGGAGACCCTCGCCGCGATCCGCGCCACCGACCCGGCCGAGGCCCGCGCGAACGTCCGGGTCTCCCTGCGCGGCCCGCTCCCCGCCGAGTTGGACCGCGACGACCTCCCCGAACGGGCCGCCGCGATCCTCTCCTACGTCTGGGAGGAGACCGTACGGCCGTACTGGGACCGTCGGCGGCGGGTCCTGGAGGCCGACGTCGTCGCCCGGACCGCGCAGGTCAGCCGGGGCGGCTGGGCGGCCGTCATCGACTCGCTGCTGCCGGGGCAGACGCGGTGGCTGGGCGACAACCGGCTCCAGGTGAACCGGCACGAGCGGCCGCCCCGGGACATCCGGGGCGCCGAACTCGTCTTCGTCCCGGTCACCGTGGGGCGCGGCTGGGCGACCTGGGAGGAGCCCCGCCGCTATGCCATCGTCTACGGCTGCACGGGCGCCCTCGCCGACCCGGACGCCCGGAGCGTCCCCGCGAGCCTCGGCACGCTGCTCGGCACCGGCCGGGCCGCCGTGCTCGTGCTGCTCAACTCCCCGATGAGCACGAGCCAGTTGGTCGCCGTCACCGGCCAGGGGCTCGGCTCGACGGGCCGGCATCTGCGGGTCCTGCGGGACGCCGGTCTGGTGGAGCGGCGGCGTGCGGGGCGGGCGGTGCTGTACTCGCGGACGGCGGCGGGGGAAGTACTGGTCGCCGCTTCCGGCTCAGCGTGAACAACGTCAAGGTCGCGGTCACCGATCCGGCCGCCATCACCGTCATCCCCGTTGCCGGGGAGGTCAGTTGGGCCACCGTCCCCGCCAGGGCCGCGGCGACCCCTTGCATGGTGAGCATCCCGGCGGAGTGCAACCCCAGGGCGTGGCCCGCGAGTTCGTCGGGGGTGTGGGACATCAGGGTCTCCTGCTGGACGAGGCTCGCACCGAAGCCGATGGAGGCGACGGTGACGGCCACGGCCGACAGCGCGGGGGACGGTCGTAGAACGAAGAACAGGTAGGGCGTCGCCAGCAGCAGGAGGAGCGGGGTGGCCAGACGGGGGCGCACGGCCGGCGGGAGCAGACGGCCCACCGTCACGTCCCCGACGAACATGCCCAGCGCCCCGCACGCGAACAGCACGCCCGCGGCCGAGGGGTCGTAGGAGACGTAGAGGGACTCGCAGCCGACGACGAGGCCGTTGGGGATCCACAGGCCGAGGTAGGTCAGGCGGCGGGGGCGGGAGGACCACAGGAGGCCGTTGGTGCGCCAGGTCGCGGCGGGCGAGGGGCGGCCGGAGGCGCGCGGTGGGCGGGCGGTGAGGCCGAGGCGGGTGCCGAGCGCCGACAGGACGTACAGCGCAGCCGCGAGGAGCAGGCAGACGCGTGGGGAGACGATCGTCAGCAGCGCGCCGCCGGTCGCGAAGCCGGCGATCTGCATCAGGCCGGAGAGCATGTTGAAGACCGAACGCCCCAGCAGATAGCCGCCGTTGCTGTCTTCGCTGCCTTTGCTGTCGTTGGTGTCTTTGGTGAGGATCTCGTTCAGCAGCCCCCAGCGCACGCCTCCGCCGAGCGAGGCGACCATGCCCTGGGCGAAAAGGACGAGGAAGACCGCCGCGACCGGCAGACCGGGGAGTGCGAGGACCGCCGTGGCCGCCGCGAAGGTGAGGCCGATGCCGGTCAGCGTCGAGCGCGGGGGCAGGCGGTCGGCGCCCGAGAGCAGGACCGTCGCGCCGAGCACCTGCGCCAGTTGGGGGCCGAACATGCTGATCGCCGACAGCAGCGGTGAGCCGGTGAGGCGGTACACCAGCGTGCCGAGCGCCAGGCCGCCGATCGTCTGGGCGGCCGTGTGCGCGGCGGAGGCGAGGAAGAAGGGGGTGAACTCCGGGGTGCGGAACAGTTCTCGGTAACTGCGCATGGATCGGAGTCTCGGAGCGGTCCGGGGTCGGCGGTTATCGTTTCGCATCCAGGCGAAACATCGGAGGCATCGGGGGTGGGGCCATGGGCTGGTGGCTGGTCGACGCGGACACGCTGGTGCGCAGCCGCTTCGTGATCTCCCCGTACGCCGAGACCTTCGCGAGCCTCGGTCTGCTGCATTCCGGCACCGGCACCCACCCCGGCGAGACGGCCTGGCTCCGCGCCCACCTGCCCGGCTACCGGGCACTCCTCGCGGCCGACCCGCTGACCGCCGCGCTGGTCCGCGCCGGGCTCGGCAAGGGCTGGATCGCCGACTTCCTGACGCCCACGCCGTACGAAGGGGAGACCTTCGAGGAGTCGCTGGCCCGGGTGCGGGCGGTGGGGCCGGAGGAGGCGCGGGCGCATCTGCGCCTCTCCCTCGGCGGCCCGCTCCCGGCCGACCTCGACCGCGACGACCTTGCCGAGCGGGCGGCCGCGGTCCTCTCGTACGTCTGGGAGGAGACCGTACGGCCGGACTGGGACCGTCGGCGACGGGTCCTGGAGGCCGACGTGGTCGCGCGGCTCGCGCAGGTCAGCCGGGGCGGCTGGGTCGCCGTACTCGACTCGCTGCGGCCGGGGCGGACGCGGTGGCTCGGGGAGAACCGGCTCCAGGTGAACCTCCAGGAGTATCCGCCGCGGGAGATCACCCCCGGGGCCGAGCTGCTGTTCGTGCCGGTCACGCGGAAGGCGGGGTGGGTGTCCTGGGAGGGGCGGGAGCGGTACGCCATCGTCTACCCCTGCACGGGTGTGCTCGCCGAGGACCACGACCGGCGGGCGGTCCCGGCCGGGCTCGGCGCGCTCGTCGGGACCTCGCGGGCGGGGCTCCTTGTGCTGCTCGGGACGCCGTTGAGCACGACCCAGCTGGTCGCCCTGACCGGGCAGGCGCTGGGGTCGGTGGGACGGCATCTGCGGGTGCTGCTGGACGCGGGGATGGTGGAGCGGCGGCGGACCGGGAAGTCGGTGCTGTACGTGCGGACGGCGGCGGGGGATGTGCTGGTGGAGGCGTGCGGGGCGGGTACGGCCTAGGGGCTCGGGGTGGGTGCGGCCTGGGGGCTCGGGGCGGATACGGCCTGGGGCTCGGGGTGGGTGCGGCCTGGGGCTCGGGGCGGGTACCGGTGGAGGCGTGCGGGGCGGGTACGGCCTAGGGGCTCGGGGTGGGTGCCGGTGAGTGGGAGTGGCCACAGGGGGTTCACTGTGCGGAGTTAGCATCCGCTCATGACTACTTCTTCCTCCCCCCTGGACGTCGAGATCGGCGCCCTCACCGGTGGCTCCGCCGACCTCTCGCAGTACGCCGGCAAGGCCGTTCTCGTCGTGAACGTGGCCTCCAAGTGCGGGCTGACCCCGCAGTACAACGGACTGGAGAAGCTCCAGGAGCGGTACGCCGAGCGGGGCTTCACCGTGCTCGGGGTGCCCTGCAACCAGTTCCTCGGGCAGGAGCCGGGCAGCGCCGAGGAGATCGCGGAGTTCTGCTCGGCGACGTACGGCGTGACCTTCCCGCTGACCGAGAAGGTCGAGGTGAACGGCGAGGGGCGGCACGCGCTGTACGAGCGGCTGGTCGGGTTCGCGGACGCCGAGGGGCACACCGGCGACATCCGCTGGAACTTCGAGAAGTTCCTGATCGGCCGGGACGGGACCGTCGTAGGACGGTTCTCGCCGCAGACCGAGCCGGAGTCGGACGCCGTCGTCACCGCCGTGGAGGGTGCGCTGGCCTGATTGACCTTGCCCCTGGGGCAGGGTCGAGCGTTCTCGTCGCCGGGCGGGAAGGAACCGTCCGGTGACGGAGGATGCCGGGATGCACCGCGAAGAGCTGCTCACCATCGGTGAGTTCGCCGCACGCGCCCGTCTGTCGGCGAAGGCGCTGCGGCTGTACGACCGGCTCGGGCTGCTGGCCCCGGCGTACGTCGACGAGGCCAGCGGATACCGCTACTACCGGGCCGACCAGACCGAACGGGCCCGGCTCGTGGCGCTGTTGCGGCAACTGGACATGCCGCTCGCGCGGATCGCCGAGGTCGTGGCGGCGGGCGGCACCGAGGGCGCCGTACTGCTCGCCGCGTACTGGGCGGACGTCGAGGCGCGGGTGGCGGGGCAGCGGACGCTCGCCGAGTACCTCCGTGGACGGCTGTCGGGGAGGAGCTCCGAGATGTACGGGAAGTTCGTGGTCGAGACGGTGGACGTGCCGGAACGGGTGGTGCTGACCGAGACGCGGCATGTGCTCGCGGATGAGCTGCCGGCCTGGATCGGCGCTTCACTGGGGCGACTTGAGGAGGCGGCGCGGGAGTGCGGCGGGGTGGTCTCGGCGCCGTACGTCGTCTACCACTCCGAGGTCTCGATGGAGAGCGACGGGCCGGCGGAGTCCTGTGTGCCGGTCGGGGATGCGGAGGCGGCGCGGGACGGGGTGGTGGGCCGTGGGGCGTGTGTCGAGCCGACCGTACGTCTGGCCGTCACCGGAGTCACCAAGGTGTAGGGGGCCATCCGCGGACGGACCCGGACGCGGTGGTGACTGCGGTCGAGCGTGTGCCGGCCAAGGTTGTATGGCGGCTGCGGGTCAGTGGGGGCTGGTCGCGCAGTTCCCCGCGCCCCTAGGTGGGTATCGGTCCCGCCTGCCAAGCTGCACCCGCCCCCCCCCCCCGGGCAACTGCCGGGCCCCCTCGGCAAGGACGGCGATCTGGTCGAGAGGGCTCCGGTGGTGCTTGTGCAGTTGTGGTGGTGTGGGGGTGGTGTCACACCTTGACCGAGGCCACGAAGGCGTTCCAAGCCTCGGCGGGGAAGGCCAGCTTCGGCCCCTCGGGAACCTTCGTGTCGCCGAGTTCGAGTGATTCCTCGATGGTCGACCGCACCATCAGGCACGCCCCGTTGGCGTTGGTGTAGGTGGAGGTCGTCCATGTGTCCAGGTTGCCCAGACGGATTGCCATATCTGCTCCGTAGCCAGTTGCGCAGTGTTCGGATTTCGCCAACCTGTGCTGATCGTTGGCGTGATCGACGCTACTAGCCGTCCTCTCCCTTCGGAGCAGTCATTCACTCGTACGGCTGGCATATTCCATAGGAGACTTCCAGGCGGGCATGGCCGGGGTGTACTATCCGGCCCGCCCTGTCGGGAGAGGCTCAGCGGGCGTACTCCTTGGCGACGTCCTCGATGAGCTGACGCGACTGGTCGACGTTGAGCGCCTGGGCCCTCAAGTGCTCGTACATCACGGTGTACTTCTGCACGTCATGGGCCTTCTCCAGGTACAGGTCGCTGGTGACGCCCTCGATGTAGACCACGCTGGAGTCGGCCGCGTCCGAGAACTCCAGGATGGAGTACTGACCGCTCAGGCCCGGGTGCGCGCCCACGTCGAACGGCAGCACCTGCACGGTGATGTGGGGCTGCTGGGACATCTCGCCGAGGTACTCCAGCTGTTCGCGCATGATCTGCCGGCCGCCCACGACCCGCCGCAGCGACGCCTCGTCGAGGACCACCCAGAGCCTGAGCGGATCCCGCTCCGCGGTCACCCGGCTCTGCCGCCGCAGCCGGACCTCGACGCGCTTGTCGTTCTCCGTCTCCGTCGCCTCGGGCGCACCGCCGCGCACGATCGCCTCGGCGTACGGCCGGGTCTGCAACAGGCCGGTGATGATCTGGGGTTCGTACACCCGCAGCGACTCGGCGTCGGTCTCCAGACCGATGTAGACGCTGTACGGGATGTCCCCGAACGCGTGCCACCAGCCCTGCTGGCGCGAGTCCTTGGCCATCTGCATCAGGGAGTCGACGATGCGCGCGTCCTCGACCTCGTAGACCCCGCACAGGTCGCGGACGTCGCGCTGGCTGATGCTGCGCCGGCCGTTCTCCAGCCGGCTGATCTTCGACTGCGACACCAGGAGGCGTTCGGCGACCTCCTCGGCCGTCATGCCCTTGAGCTCGCGGAGCCGGCGCAGCTCCTGGCCCAGCCGGCGCCGCCTGACGGTGGGATTGACATTGGACGCCACGGGACGTGCACCTCCGGCTGCGTGCGCTCATAACTTGCACTTTGCGTATCTGCTGTTGAGCAGACTGCCACCAAGGTGCTTAATACCGCTGGGAAACGGTGTATATGCGCTGCGTGCACGTCAATCGAGGCCCGGCTGCCCGTAAAAGCGGCCGCGCGGGGCGGCGGAACCCGTCGTCGTCCGGACGTGCCCTGTTGCCCGCCGACGGCGGCGCCCCTCCCGCCGTACTCATCTGTGCGA